>CAYPVY010000053.1:0-8149 GCA_964414305.1 uncultured Nitratifractor sp. | reverse complement strand
TGATGATTTAAAGTTTATGCACTCTTTTATTTTGGCTCTTTTGTATTCCTTTTTATATGGAAATTTTTTATTAAACAAAGAGTAGATTACTTTTAGTTGATATAAGCTATCTAGATTATTTAAATCATTTTTTTGCACTCTTTTTAAAATCTTATCTTTAATATAAACAAAAGGTTTTTCAATAGTATTTTTGAATTTGATGTTATTTATATAATCTTTTAAGTTAAATATATTTTTCTTAAAACTACTAGATATCAAAGAATCTCTTAGACTTTTTTCTATTCTTGCAATTTCTAGTAAGGTTTCTAAATTTTTTGATGAATTTTCTTTTAGAATATATCTAAAAAGTCTATTATATTTTATTGTTTTTTCAAAAGATGATATCAAAATATCTACATTTAATAAAATATTTAAATAGCTAGTTTCTTTTATGAACTCTTTAAATGTTTTTAAAATAGCTCTTATTTTAAGAAGAGCTTTATATGCTCTATTTAAATATTTATACTCATTTTTTTCAAAAAATAAAAATATATTTTTTTCAAACGATGTAAAAAGTCTAAGTAAACTATTCTCAATAGCATATTTACTATTTTCATAATCAGAGATATATAAATCTAATTTTGGTTTAAGAAGCTCTTTTTCATCTAAATTGTTTAATGAAAATTTAGAATCAGACCTAAGCGGTATTTTCATAGATTTAGAAAGTGCTGCATTTGAATATATAGTCTCATTAGTGATATCTTTTATTATAAATTTCTCTAAAAATGAAGGTATTTTAAACTCTTTTGCTCTATAAATATTGTCAAATTCGATTTCTAAGATAGATAAACCTTTAAGTTTACCTTTAAAAACATCAAGCTCATATATATCATTATCTATTTTAAATCTGTATCTTAACTTTTTTATAACGCCACCACTATTATGTTTTTTTGCTAATTTATACTCTTTTTTAGAAACTTTAGTCTCTTTTTCTTCTCTTATTAATCCATTGCCAAATTTTTGATTTTTTATATAGGTATCACCATCTTTTCGATAACGCAAAGTTTCACCTAAATTAGCTATTAGATAAAATTGCTCAAGGCTTATTATAGTAAAGTAAATAGAGTTTTTTTTCAAAAATTTTATTAATTTATCTGCTCTACATAGGTATCTTTTCTCTATCTCTAATTTTGACAATATAATACCTTTTTTATAGTAATTATATTATAATCTTAAAAACAAAAGATATAAAATTAAAAAAATATTGATATTTATAATTATAGTGTTTACTTCTTTTAACAAAATATAAACAATTGGAGCTAAATTGGCAAAGAAAAAAATAAAATATTTTAAAACACCTATCATAGCTGGTAAATATAAAGGAAAAAATATTGAAATTCCTGCAATTGATACTACAAGAAGTTCAAAATCAATATTGAGAGAATCTCTATTTAACACTATAGCTTATGATGTAGTTGATAGTATATTTGTTGAGCTTTTTGCCGGAAGCGGCTCTATTGGTCTTGAGGCTTTAAGTAGAGGTGCTAAAGAGGCATATTTTTTTGAAAAGAATCCTATAGCACATAGACTTTTAAAAGATAATATTGCAAATATTGCTCCAGACTCATCTCATATAATTTATGGTGATGTATTTGAGTTATTTGATGATTTTTATGATAGATTAAAAGATAAGAATGAGCCTACATTCTTTTATTTTGACCCACCATTTAGTATTAGAGAAGGTATGGAAGATATATATGACAAATGCATTAACTTAATATCAAAAATAAAAGACCCATTCGCAAAGATGGTAATCATAGAACATATGAGCAATGTTAAACTACCTGAGAATATTGGCTCTTTGGAGTTGATTAAAAATAAAAAGTTTGGCAAAAGCTCTTTAAGCTACTATAAGGTAAAGAAGAATAATGAGTAAGAAAAATATACCATATATATCAATAACAATTTTAGTATCTATTATATTAATTACAATTTTTGGCTCATTTATATATAATGTTTCACCTTATGAATTTAATAAAAATGCTATACTTCAAGCCCCATCTTTAGCTCATCCTTTTGGAACAGATAGGCTTGGTAGAGATATTTTAGCTAGGGTTATCGAGGGTGGAAAAGCATCTTTAATAATAGGAGTAGGCTCAGCTATAATAGCTTCAGTTATTGGTCTAGTATATGGTGTTATTGCTGGATACTTTAAAGGCTGGTGGGATAAAACCTTTGTGTTTGTAGTAGATCTATTTTTAACATTTCCAACATTCTTTTTACTTTTAACTTTAGTTAGCTATATAGAAGCTTCAACTCTAATTTTAATAATAGTTATTGCAATAACTGGATGGATGGGAACAGCTAGGCTTATTCGCTCCCAATCTTATCAGATTGCATCTAAGCCTTTTATAAAAGTATTAAAAATAGCTAATGTATCTAACTATAAAATTATATTTAAATACTTTTTACCGCTACTTGGACCTATATTTTTTGTTAGCTTCTCATTTGGAGTAAGTGGAGCTATTTTAGCTGAAAGTGGACTTAGCTTTTTGGGTCTTGGAGTAACACCGCCTAATATGAGCTGGGGTTCTATTCTTAGCGATGGAAAGAGTGTTATGGAGATTGCTTGGTGGGTTAGTTTTTTCCCTGGATTGATGATTTTTTTAGTAACATTTACTCTAATTCAAATCTCAGATTATCTTCAAGAGTTATCAAATCAAAAGAGTATAAACTAATATCAATATAACTTATACTCTTTTAGTGTGCTTTTAATTGCCTCTTGAAATTGAGATTTAAAAATATTTAATATATTTAATTCCTCTTTTTTATTAATATCTATAAACTTCAAATCTTTTCCATATCTCTTTTTTAAATCATTTTTTACTCTAAAAAGATTTGATATTTTATCTATTAATACCCCTTGAATTGATTTATCATTTGCTAAATATACCTTACCTTGAGCATATTCATCTAATTTATTCACATCAATTCCTCTATTTTTAGCCACATCACTTAAAAAGTTTTTATATCCAGGTTCTAAAAGATTTTTCTTTAGATACTCTTTTTGCTCTTGAGTCATCTCTTTTAGGGGTGAATATGGCTGTTTAAATTTACCAGCAGTTATAGTCTCTTCTTTTACACCTATTTTTTTTGCTAATTCACTTGCACTATATAGTGGCATCAAAACCCCAATTGAACCAACAATTGCATTTTTATTTGCAATTATAGGCTTAATTGCAGATGCAATATAGTATCCACCACTTGCAGCTATACTATCAACATACATTACTACAGGCATAGTTTTATTAACATCTTTTAGATACTCTGCTATCTCTTCAGATGCGCTAGGAGAACCTCCTGGTGAATTCATCTCAACCAAAAGTGCTTTATAACTTTTATTATATCTAATCTTCTCTACTGCATTATATACTTCATCTTCTGTTTTTTTAGTAATTATTTTATCAATTTTTAATACAGCTACTTTTGGGGTTTTTGATGAAGTAAGAGTAGAATCAACCCCACTATATTTTGATATTACTAAATATAAAATTATAATTTCGGCAACTATTAATATAATTGCAAATATAGATTTAAGCTTGTTTATAAATATATCACCTTTAAGTTTTAATATCTCAAACTTCTCTTTATTCATAAAATTCTCCATTTTTAATTTTTATTATATACCAAAAGTATAAAAATAAAATTTAAAATTTATCCAAAATATCTAAATATATATTAAATTTAGAAAAAAATTTCTAGATATTTATATTTAATCTCAATATCTATAATTATATGATAAACTTCGCCGATTATAATTTTTGTGAGGATGATATGTTTAATATTAAAAACTATAAAACAGATAATATAAAAAATGATATACTATCAGGACTTGTTGTTGCAGTTGCATTAGTGCCTGAAGCGATTGCATTTTCTTTTATAGTTGGTGTAAATCCTATTGTTGGTTTATATACTGCTTTTATTTTAGGTTTAATTACATCTATTTTTGGTGGCAAACCTGGAATGATAAGTGGTGCAACGGGTTCTGTTGCAGTAGTTTTAGTAGGACTTACACTAGAAGCTACAGCTTATCTAAAAGATAAAGGTTTTGTAGGAGATGATTTAGCAATTGGAGTTGTTAGTTTTATTGCCCTAAGTGCAATATTAGCTGGAATTTTTCAAATGATATTTGGTTTATTAAAGCTTGGCAAATTTATAAGATTGGTTCCTCTTCCTGCAATTTATGGTTTTGTAAATGGATTAGCAATTGTTATTGCTATGGCACAACTTAAGTTTTTCAAAGGTGAAGGTTGGCAAATGTATGCTTTAGTAATTGCATCAATGGCAATAATGTATTTTTTACCAAAATTTACCAAAGCAATTCCTGCTGGTTTAGTAGCAATTGTATCTTTAACAATAATAGCTTACTATTTACATTTAGATACTCAAACAATAGGTGATTATGCAAAAAATCTATCTGAATACAAAGGAAAACTTCCACAATTTTCTATCCCACAAACACTATTTAGCTGGGAAGCAATAAAAATGACTCTACCTTATGCGATAATTGCAGCATTAGTTGGACTAATAGAGTCTCTTTTAACATTAGCAGTTTTAGATGAGTTAAGTGGCAAAAGGGGTAGCGGAAATAAAGAATCATTTGCATTAGGGCTTGGTAATTTTACCTGTGGATTTTTTGGTGCAATGCCAGGGTGTGCAATGATTGGGCAATCTATAATTAACTATACTTCAGGAGGTCTTGGAAGATTATCATCTTTTACAGCAGCTGTTGGTCTTATGGTCTTAGTAGCATTTCTTACCGATACTCTTAAGCTAATTCCTGTAGCAGTGCTTGTTGGTATTATGTTTATGGTAAGTATAGGGACATTTGAGTGGAGTAGCTTTGGACACTTAAAAAAGATGCCAAAAGAGGATGCATTTGTAATGGTTGCAGTAACAATTATTACTATATTTTTTGATTTAGCAGTTGCTGTAATTATTGGCTCTATTATATCAGCTTTGGTATTTGCTTGGAAACATGCTAAAATTTATGCTACTACTAAAGATATTGATAAAGAAACAAAAATATATAAGCTAGATGGTCCACTATTTTTTGCTTCTGTTCAATCTTTTCTTGATAGTTTTGATATCAAAAATGACCCTAAAAATATAATAATTGATTTTAAAAATACTAGAGTTCTAGATAGTTCAGGTGCAGATGCTATTGAAAATATTTATAAAAAATATAAAAAAGAGGGGAAAAATATTACCTTGCAACATTTAAGTCAAGATTGTATAGAGCTTTTAAAACAAGCAAAATCAAGTGTAATTGAGCAAAGTGATGATCCAAATTATAAAGTTGTTAGAGACTATTAATTAAAATTTTATGCAATTATCAATAAACCAAAATAAGAGTTATATAAACTCTTATTAGCTTAAATCAAAGCTTCTCTTAAAACCTCTTCTACTCTTTCAACAGGAATTATCTCCATATTATCTAAAATCTCTTTTGGAATATCTTCTAAATCTAATTCATAATTTTTCTTTGGTATCAAAGCCTTTTTTACACCAGATTTATATGCAGCAATAAGTTTCTCTTTTAAACCGCCTATTGGCAAAACTTTTCCAGTAAGAGTTAGCTCACCAGTCATAGCAACTTTATTATCAACTTTTTGATTAGTATAAATTGATGCTATTGCGGTAGCCATTGTAATACCAGCACTTGGACCATCCTTTGGAGTTGCCCCCTCTGGAACATGTATATGAAGGTCATATCTTTTATATACTTCACTAATATCTGGAATTATACCTTTTTCTTTTTCTGTAGCACTTCTAGGAATTGAGTCTGGGTCAATGCTTAGTTGCCTATTATCAATCAAGATTTTTACAACACTTTGAGCGATTTTTGCAGACTCTTTCATAACATCACCAAGACTACCGGTAAGTTGTATTTGACCTTTACCTTTGATTTTAATAACCTCAATAGTCAATACATCACCACCAACACTAGTCCAAGCCAATCCATTTACCACCCCAACTTCTGGTGTTGATGCTACCGGTGAATATTCAAAAACTTTTTTACCTGCATAATCTTTAAGATTTTTGTATGTTACTTTTACATTCTTTAAGCTAGGATTTTCTAATATCTCTTTTGCAGCTTTTCTTGCTATCATAGCTATTTTTCTTCTAAGGTTTCTAACGCCTGGCTCTCTAGTATATTCATCTATTAAAATTTTTAGAGCTTTTTTTCCAATTGTTAATTCATCAGACCTTAGAGCATGTTTTTTAAGCTCTTGTGGAATTAGATATCTTCTTGCAATCTCATACTTCTCATTAGGAGTATAACTGCTTACAAAAATTATCTCCATTCTATCTCTAAGAGGTGCTGGAATACGAGCAACATCATTAGCAGTTGCAATAAAGATTACTTTACTTAAATCTACACTAAAGTTTAAATAATAATCACGATAATTTGAATTTTGTTCAGGGTCAAGTATCTCTAAAAGTGCTGCTGTTGGGTCTCCTCTGTTTGATCTTCCAACCTTATCAATTTCATCTAAAACCATTACAGGATCCATTGATTTTGCTTCAATTAAACCTTGCACAATTCTACCAGGCATAGCACCTACATAAGTTCTTCTATGACCTCTTAATTCGTTTACATCTTCTAACCCACCAAGTGCAAGTCTTACTAATGGTCTATTTAAAGCTTTAGATATTGAATTTGCCAAAGATGTTTTACCAACACCTGGAGGTCCAGCAAAACATAAAATTACTCCATCATTAGACTCTTTTATCTTTCCTCTAAGCTCTGCTAACTCTTTTACAGAGAAAAATTCAACAATTCTCTCTTTTGGTTTTTCTAAAGAATAATGGTCTGCATCTAACTCATTTGCAACTTTTTTTACACTCAAACTTCCTTTTGAATATTTACCAAAAGGAATATCAAAAACCATCTCGATATAATTTTGTAAAAGTGTAGCATCTGCACTATCAGGATGAACTTTTGAGTATCTATCAATCTGCTTAGATATCTCTTTGTAAGCATCTTTGCTAATACTATCTTTTATACTCTCTAACTGTTTTTTGTAATTATTTATCTCTTCATCTCTTTGAACATCTGCACCCAGTTGTCTTTGAATCTCTTTTAATTGCTCTTTTAGAAAATACTCTTTATTAGTCTTTTCTATATTTAAATGAACTCTATTGCTAATATCTTTTTGTATCTTTAGAGCCTCTATTTGAGAAGCAACTATATCGATAATAGCTAATAATCTCTCTTCAATATCTTCTTTTATATACAAAGAGTAAGCTTGTTCTTTATCTAATTGAAGCATAGATGAAATTAAATCTGCAATTCTGTTTGGCTCAGTAGATTCCTCGATTGTTTTTATTAAATCAGTAGGAATTGTGCTACTTAGCTTTGAGAGTTGTTTTATTTTGTCTCTTAAAAGACCAATTAGAGCATCAACTCTTACAGATTGATAGCTTTTATTTTCTACTATATCAATAGTAGCTTTTAGGCTGCCATTTTCATCTATTGTCTCATCACCTACAATTTTTGCTTTTGCCAAACCTTGAAATAAAATCTTTACTCTACCATCATTTAACTCAACCTTCCTCATAATAGAACCAACTACACCAACCTTATAAATACTATCAAAATCTCTTTTTTCTTCTTTGTTTGGTTTTGTAGTTGTTACAAAAATTAATGAGTTATTTTTCATAGCCTCTTCAATTGCTTTAATATCACTTGGTTGATTTAAGAATATTGGGCTTATCATAAATGGGTAAAAAAATAGTTCATCATCTACCAATATTGGTAATTGTGTAGGAAATTTATCATAATCTTTTAATTGCATATATTTTAATCCTTTATATTTTATTATTTTTAATTTTTGTTATTATACTAATATATTATCTTTAATGTCAAATAGAATCAACTAAATTCAATATATAATGTAATAATCCATATAAATGTTATAAAAACAAATGTCAATAAAACGCCAAAAGAGCCAATATCTTTTGCCTCTTTTGCTAATTGATGAAAATCATTTGTAACTAAATCTACTACTCTTTCAATCGCACTATTAAAGGCTTCAGCAATCAAAATAAGCCAAGTCGAAAAGAATAAAATCAGTTTAGAAAGAGTGCTTATATTAATAAATAT
>CAYPVY010000052.1:4029-8237 GCA_964414305.1 uncultured Nitratifractor sp. | reverse complement strand
TCAATACCAAGCCTCTATACGCCTTTGCCCAGTGGCTTACAACTTTGCCATCTTTTAAAAACTTCAAAGTTGTATAAAATTTACTTGGCTTATAAAATTTATCATAATACCCAGCTCTTATATCTAAAATATCATCATTTTTTAAATATTCATCTAAAGGCTCTTTTAGAATATTGTGATAATATTTTTCTATCTTTTCTCCATCTATTATTGAGCCTTGTTTTATTTTGTATTTTGGGATGAAATCATTTGCTCTTACTACCCCAAATAGATTTGAAAATATCAAAAGATTCTTATCTATATAGTTTTGAGAGTTTGAATCTAAGTTATCATAATCTATATAATCAAAGGCTACTCCCTCATAAATTTTAATTGCTTTATTTGTTGGAGCCTTTTTTATATCATATATATATTTTTCAATCTCACTCTCTTTTTTTAGCCCAAATAACTCTTTTAATTCTTCAATATCTCCTCTATTTATAATCTTTTGATATGCATTTATTAAATGCTCTCTTTGAGGGGTTATTTGAGGAAAAATGAGATTTTTTAAGTTCAATTCTCCATTTATACCATCTTTTTTACTCTCACTTGGTGCTAATAAAATCTTCACTATAAACTCCTAATTTGTGCATTTGCAAGTAGTTCTATATTGTAACTTTTTATCTTTTGAGCTTCTATTTTTGAGCTAAATGGACCTACTAAAATTGTTCCACCACCATTTGCTACTTTGCTTGAGAGACCACTTAACTCTAACTTTGTAACAATCTCATTTGCTCTATTTGTTGAGGTATTGATAAGTAGATAATAATTTTGTGGATTTGTTTGGGTTTGTGCAAAAATATTTTGAGTTTTTTGATTATTTTGGCTATTAAATTGTTGATGGATTATCTTATTTTCTCTTTTTATTTTTGGTTTATTATATGAAGCAATTTTGTATTCTTGATATCTTGGTTTAAATCTATTAAAATTATAATATCTTCTAGCTCCAAGATAATGTCTTGCATAGTATGGGTTATCAAGAGAGCTAATAACTACTTTTCTTTTTGCACTACTTGCGTGCTGGAATTTGCCATTACCTAGATATATTCCAACATGAGTTGCAACTCCTGGACGACTCTTAGAAGTTGCAAAAAAGACTAAATCACCTTTTTGAAGATTTTCTCTACTTACAGGAACACCACTTCTAAATTGATCTTTTGCAACTCTTGGTATCTCTATGCCCATTGAGCCTAATGTATAATATGTAAGACCAGAGCAATCATAACAGCCATCATTCTCAGCTCCCCAAACATATGGGCTACCCATTGTCTCATATCTTAATCTATCAAGTGCTCTTAGGCTTGGTTTAAATCTAACTTTTGGTTTATGAATAGAGGCATCATATCTTTTGCTACTGCATCCTGCAACAATTAAAATAGTAACTATTGTTATTAATATTTTAATCTTTGAGTATGTCATTCATCCTCTTTGTATCTTTGTCTTCATTTGGGTCTTTTAAGGGTTTTTTCATCTCATAAATTATAGTTGCAATAAGAGAAATTGCAATAACTGCTATAGCAATATGTAATATATAATTATCAGCCCTAAAAAATAGATTTGTCTCCAAATATGATATCTCTTTAGCCATTAAAAATCCTTTAAATTATAAGCATTGCATCACCATAACTATAAAATCTGTATCCCTTTTTCATAGCTTCATTATACACTCTTAAAGTTTCATTTCTGCCTAAAAAAGCACTAACTAACATAATGAGTGTGCTTTTTGGTAAATGAAAATTTGTAAGAAGATAATCTACTCTAATTGGAGGATTGGCTGGATGCAAAAAGAGATTACACTCACCACTAATAACTTTTTTTCTTGCATAATACTCTATTGTTCTAGTAACTGTAGTTCCTATAGCAAGAATTTTTTTATTACTATCTATCACTTTTGCACTATCTTTGGGGATATAGTAATACTCTGAGTGCATAGGATGCTCTAAAATATTTTCAGCTTCAACAGGCTTAAATGTCCCAGCCCCAACATGCAAAGTTAATTTATGCACCATAAATCGTCTCTTTAGCTCTTCAAATAACTCTTTTGTAAAGTGCAAAGATGCTGTAGGTGCTGCAACTGAGCCTTCTTTTTGTGCAAATAGAGTCTGGTAGTTTAATTCATCATCTTTTGTATCTTCTCTATCTATATATGGAGGTAGAGGAATATGACCAATTTTTTCTAAAATTTTTACTAACTCATTAAATGTTAGCTCTTTATTATTTTGATAAAATTTAACTACTCTACTACCATCATCTAATAACTCTTTAACTACTGCACTTAAATTTAAATCAAATTTTAATATAGAGCCAACCTTCACCTTACCTCTAATCATAGCTAGATATTCATTATTATTTTTTGGTTTTAAAAGAAGTAACTCTATCTTTCCTCCACTATCTTTTTTACCAAAAATCCTAGCTTTTATAACTTTTGTATCATTTATAAATATAGCACAATCTTTTGGAATATAATCTAATATATCTCTAAAAATAGTATGCTTTATCTCTTTTGTTGCTCTATTATAAATCAAAAGCTTTGCACTATCAGCTGGAGTTGCTGGAGTTTTTGCTATAAGCTCCTTTGGTAAATTATAATCATAAGATGATGCAAGTAGGTCTAAATTATTCATTTTCTCTTGGCAACTCTATTTTTGATTGTGATTCTTCACTCTCATCATCATCTTCTTTGTATGGATTTATAATCTTAGCTACCAAAATAGATACACCATATAGCACAATTAAAGGAAGAGCCATTAGCAATTGTGTTACAACATCTGGTGGAGTAAGAAGAGCAGCAACAATAAAAATAATTACAATAGCATATTTAAAAAAGCTTATAAGAGTTCTCTCAGTTACAAGCCCAATAGAAGCTAAAAAATATACTACCATTGGTAACTCAAAAGCTAGTCCAAATCCAAAGAGAATCTTTGCAAAAAATCCTATATAATCTTCAATATTAATAAGTGGAGTATAAAGAAAAGCACCAAAAGATATCAAAAATTGAAATCCAAAAGGTGTAACAATATAATAAGCAAATAATACACCAATAATAAACATCACAGTTACACCTACCAAAAATGGAAGTGCCATTTTCTTTTCATTATCATAGAGTCCTGGTGCTACAAAAAGCCATCCTTGCCAAAGAATAATAGGAAGAGCCAAAAATAAACTAGCATATAAAGATACCTTAAGAGCTACCAAAAATACTCCACCTAATTGATGAGTAGTAATACTCCCCCAAAAAACACTATTTTTTTCTGATATATTTTTTGTATAGAGTGCTAAATCTCTAAGCGAATTAGCTAAATTCTTTTCAATTTTAGATGATTTAGAATCATTTAAAACATCATTTGCACTTTTTATAGCTTTATCTACAATAGAGATATTTTTATCTATTGTAATAGTTGATATATTTGATTCAGACTCTTTTGAATTTATACTCCATTGATTCTCTTTTGTTTTTTGAACTATTTTCCCAGCCTGAGTTAGGGCTTTTTCAAGAGGTGCAGTTACCCAGTGTAAAATCGGTTTATAAAATATAAAAGATAATACAAATCCAACAATCAAAGCTAATACAGATATTGCTATTCTTTGTCTTAATTCCACCAAATGTGGCTTAATATCTTCAAACACTATTTATCCTCTTTAATATTTTTAAATCCACTTAGTTTATCATCTATCTTTTGTATATTATCAAGCTCTTTTGTTTCATTCATATTTTTAAATTCGTTTTCTTCTCTTTCTTGCTCGATTTCTTTAAAATCTGCTTCAGCTTCTTCAAATAATTTATCTAACTCCTTATCATCTTCTAGAGATGAGGCTTTGAAATTATCTTCAATTTGGGCATTTTGTTTAATTTCGTTTATCTCTTTATTTGCAATATTTTTAAATTCGCTTAAATCACTTTTTGCCCTCTCTAGTTCTTGCTTATACATCATCACCTCTTGTCTCAAATCATCTACTCTTAGCTCTTGCTCTATAGTAGATTTTGTATCATCTAAAGCTCTTTTAATTTTTCCAAAAGTTTTTGCAATATTTCTTAGAGTCTCTGGTAATTTATCTGGTCCGATAAAAAGTAGTGCAACAATAGCAATCAATAAAATCTCAGTAAAACCTAATCCAAACATACCTATCCATCATATTTTTTAGATATTCTATCTAATTTTGAGTTAAAA
>CAYPVY010000052.1:0-3929 GCA_964414305.1 uncultured Nitratifractor sp. | reverse complement strand
CCATTTTGATAGATTAATCTTCCTTCTTTAACCAAAAAATTAGCTCTACTTATCATATCTTTATTTAAAATTTTTTCATCTATTCCAACAATTGAACGCAAACCTAAAAGTATTTTTTCTGTTAAAATATCACTATTGCTTAATATCTCCTCTTTTTTGTAGTGTGGCTCTTTGATAAATTTATCTATATTTGAGTGTGGATATAATCTTTTATTATCAATAAACCCAACAGCCCCAGCTCCTACTCCTAAATAGTTTTTATATTGCCAATACCCAAGATTATGTTTACTTTTGTATAATCCATAATTTGAAACTTCATATTGCTTAAAGCCTTTATTTTCTATAAAATCTTTTACAAAATAAGATAACTCCTCTTTTGCACCTTTTATTTGTGGAGTTTTATAAAAAGATGTAGCTTTTTCTATGGTTAGTTCATAGCATGATATATGATTTATAGGTAAAGAAAAAGCTATATCTAAATCATTTTTAATTAAATCTTTTGTATCACTATAAAGGTCATAAATAATATCTAAAGATATATTATTAAATCCAACTTTATAAGCGTTTTGTATCGCTTGTTTTGCTATATTTGAAGAGTGAGCCCTATTTAATATTTTTAATTTCTCATCATTAAAACTTTGAACACCAAAACTAACTCTATTTACTCCTAAGCTTTTCATACCCTTTAGCCACTCAAAAGTTGCTGAGTTTGGATTTGCTTCTATGGTAATTTCAATATCTTCTATGATATATTTAAAAATTTCATTAAAAATTGGTTCATACAGTTTTGGTGGGATTGTTGATGGGGTTCCTCCCCCTATAAATAGAGTTTCAATAGTATCAATATTTTTTAACTCTTCTTTTAGAGATGTATATAATGCATTCATATATTCTTGATAATAATCTTCCATATTAGTAAAAGAGTTAAAACTACAATAACTACATTTAGAATCACAAAAAGGTATATGTAAATAAAGTAACATTGTAATCAACTTATAATAGATTTTTAGATACAATTTTAGCAGAATTTTTAAAGAGTTAGATTTTTAATGCATATAAAATAGGGGTTAGTATGAAAAAATTTCAAGAGTATCGCCCCAATGTTGCAGCAGTTATACTATCTAGTGAGCATCCTAAAAGAGTAGAGTTTCTTTTGGCAAAAAAAAGAGGTGTAAGAAGAGCTTGGCAATTTCCGCAAGGTGGAATTGATGGAGATGAAACACCACAAGAAGCACTTTTAAGAGAGCTCAAAGAAGAGATAGGGACTAATGAGGTAGAAATCATAGCTGAATTTCCAGATTGGATTAGATATGATTTTCCAAACAACAAGAGCGATAAGAGATATCCATTTAAGGGGCAAAACCAAAAGTATTTTTTAGTAAAACTAAAAAAAGATGCCATAATAAACTTAAACTTTGAAGAAAAACCAGAGTTTGAAGATTATATTTTTGTAAATGAAGAGCAGCTTTTCAAAAAAGCTTTATATATGAAAAGAAAAGCTTATAGAAGAGTTATAAGCTATTTTAAGGAGAAAGGGTATATTTAGATGTTAGTTGTTCAAAAATATGGAGGGACAAGTGTAGGAACACTTGAGAGAATTCAAAATGTTGCTAATCGTGTAGCAAAGGCTAGAGATGAAGGCAAAGATTTGGTTATTGTAGTCTCTGCAATGAGTGGAGAGACAAATAAATTAATAGAATATGCTCACTACTTTTCAAAAAATCCAAGCAAAAGAGAGATGGATATTTTGCTTAGCTCAGGAGAGAGAGTAACTGCTGCACTACTTGCAATTGCTTTGCAAGAGATGGGGTATAATGCAATTGCACTTACAGGAAGACAAGCAGGAATTAAAACTGATGATACTCATACTTATGCAAGAATCGAGACTATTAATACAAATAGACTTCAAAGTGAGATAGAAAAAGGCAATATAGTAATTGTAGCAGGTTTTCAAGGAATTAACCAAAATGGAGAAGTTACAACTCTTGGGCGTGGTGGAAGTGATTTGAGTGCAGTGGCACTTGCAGGTGCTCTAAAAGCTGATGCTTGTGAGATATATAGTGATGTTGATGGAGTTTATACAACAGACCCAAGAATTGAGCCAAAAGCAAAAAAGCTTGATTTTATATCTTATGATGAGATGTTGGAACTTTCAAGCCTTGGAGCAAAAGTTTTGCAAAACCGCTCAGTTGAATTAGCCAAAAAAATGGGTGTTAAGATAATTGCAAAAAGTAGTTTTAGTGATGGTGAAGGGACAATAATAGCACAAAAAGAAGAAGGAGAATCAATGGAAGAGCTTTTAGTAAGCGGTGTAGCCCTAGATAAAAATCAAGCTAGAGTATCTCTAAGAGGGGTTACAGATAGACCAGGAATTGCAGCAGAAATTTTTAGTAAATTAGCAGATGAAAATATTAATGTTGATATGATTATACAAAACGCAAGTGAAAATGGCACTACAAATCTTGGTTTTACTGTTCCTCAAAATGAAATAGAAAATGCAAAAAAAGTTATAGAGAGCTTTGATCATGATTTAGAAGGTGCAGATTATGATGAAGGTGTTGTTAAAGTATCAATTGTTGGTGTGGGGATGAAGTCTCATAGTGGTGTTGCTGCTACTGCATTTAGAGCTTTGGCAAAAAATGGTATTAATATAGAGATGATTTCAACAAGTGAAATCAAAGTATCAATGATAATAGATGAAAAATATGGTGAATTGGCTGTAAGAGTTTTGCACGAGACATATGGACTTGATAAATAATGAATTTTAATGATTGGACACTTGAAGCTATTCGTAAAGAGGGCTCACCTTTTAGTTGGATGGAAGAGCATCGCTTTAATTGGATACCTCAAGTTAGTAGTTCAATCGCAAAAGTTTTAGATGGATATAGTATTATCGTAGTTACTGATAGAGAGTTTAGATGGTATGGTGATTATATCGTAGATAAAATAAATAGTATAGACAAAAATAGACCTTTTATTCCAATTTATAATATTGATTGTCTATTTAATGGAGCTTATAAATTAGATAATACACAAGAGCTAGACTCTTTATATGATATGTTTGATATATCATTTGCAAATGGATATCTATTTTGGTATATAGGTAGTGGAGAGCATAAACATTATGAGTATATAGAGCAAAATAAAAGCAGTATAATATGGAGATTAAATAATGAGGTTGAAGGACTCTTTAGTTTAAGAAAAAGTGATCCAGATGTAGATATCAAGCTAATTCAAGTATTTAAATTATTTGACAAGGCATTGGATGCAGCCTTAATTGGAGAGATAGAGCTTTGAAGCTAGAACCAATTTCTCAAGTCATAATTAGTGATAACTACAAAGAAGTAGTAGAGAGATTAAAAGAAATATCACCTAAAGATAGTAGATTTGAATTATTTATTAAAGAAGATAGTAATTTTTTAGTTAGTGATGCAAATGAAGTCATTGCAAAAGCCTATCTATCTTCAAAAGAAAAAGTTTTCTTATGTCTTGGTTCTAATACATTTTCAGATGTAGTTCAAAATAGACTACTTAAAATTATAGAAGAACCTCCTAAAAATAAAGAGTTTATATTGATTACCCCTTTAAAATCAGCACTTTTACCTACTATCAAATCTAGACTTCCAATAACCAAATTTGAAGACTCAACTAAAACTTTTAGTTTAGAGTTAGATATTGATAATTTATCCCTAGAATCTTTATATAATTTTATACAAAATAATAAAAGATTAGGGGCTTCTGAAGCTTCATTGGTAATAGAAGAGATTGTAAAAAAAGCTCTTCAATCTAAAAATTATAATATAGATAGCAAAACATTAGAAGTATTTACTCAAGCTAGAATTGCTTTAAATCTTGGCTCTCCAACAGATTTTGTTTTAACCACACTTCTTTTAAAACTTTTAGCAAAAAAGATAAAAAGATAGTTGTAA
>CAYPVY010000051.1:0-8282 GCA_964414305.1 uncultured Nitratifractor sp. | reverse complement strand
TTATGAAAAACATTACAGCGATATAGAAACAGATGAAGTAACGATAAATAGTGATTGTAGTAAAGCAGAGAGTGAAAGTTCTACTATAGTAAAAATAGAAGGAGAGCTTTTGATGACTATTAATTTATCATATAATAGAGATAATAAACTAACAAATATTGAATTAATATCATCAAAAAATAAAATAGTTGCAAATTTTAATCGAGAACATTTTAACTCTTTTATTAAACTTTTAAAAAACTCTATTCCAAAATTTAGCTGGGGGTTAGGCTTTAATTTTTAAAAAATTTACTTTTTAAGCCCCAACATAATTTATGCTTACTATAATTATTTTAATTTTAACTATGGCACCTTTTATAAAATTAAAAATTATTTACGAGTAAATTAAGTAGTAAATAAGTTTAAAAATTATATAATTCTTGTATGGCAAGAAAGATAAGAGTTTTTATAAAAGATACACCTCATGTTGTTAAAGTTAACTCTCTAAATGAATTATTACTATTTAAAGATGATGAAGACTATAAGCTGTTTTTATCATTGCTCCTTGTTTTAAGTAGGCAATTTAATTTAAAGATTCACTCTTATCTTTTAATGCCTGATTTTTTTATTTTACTAGCTACTCCACAAAAGATTGATTCAATTTCAAAATTTATACAAACAATTGGTCGAAAATATGTTGCCTACTATAACAAAAAATATAATAGACAAGGTTCTTTATTTAACGGCAGATATAAACTTTCAATTGTGGAAGCGTATAAGTATCTGTTTGATGTTATGGTTTATATTGAATCTTTACCTAATGCAAAAGATTATCCCTATAGCAGTATCGGTAAAAATCTTTATAATAGAAAAGATGATATTATATCTTTTCATAAATTATATAAAGATTTAGGAAATACAGACAAAGAGAGAATTGAAAAATATAGTAAAATTTTCTCTTTAACTTTAAACAAGGAAAAAAAAGAGTTTATTGAAAACTGTATAAATAAACAATTAGTAATTGGAACTAATGGCTATATAAAAAAACTTGAAAAAGAGATAGGTGCAACATTAGTTGCCAGAAAAAGAGGAAGACCTCCTAAAAAAAATAAAAGGATTAAAATGTATAAAAAGTTAGTTTTATTAGATAAAAATTTGCATAAAAACTTAAAAATAAAACCTATGCAAGATTTAGAATTTGCAAAAGATTTAGCATTTATACCTATTTTGGCTTCGGAAGTTAAAAAAGTAGGAAAATTATTTCCTATAGTTTTTACTAATGAAGAGAATCCAAAATTAGTTGCTATAGTATCTTTAGGTGGAAGCTCTTTAGCATTAAATGAAGAGTATAAATGGATAGGTGATTATGTGCCAATGTTTTTAAGACAATATCCATTTTCTATTGCAAATGCAAAAGTTGATGATGAAAATACAGCAAAAGTTATATTAATTGATGAAGATAGCTATTTAGTGTCTGCAACAGAGGGTAAACCTCTTTTTGATGAAGATGGTAATAATACAGATACTTTAAATAGAGCAATAGATTTTTTAACAAAATATGATAATCAACAAAATATTACCAATAATGTAGCTAAACTTATTAAAGAGAGCGGCATCTTAGATGAAAGAGAAATATCTGTGGGAGAAGATGAAAATAAGCAAGTTTTAGTTAAAGGTTTTAGTGTTGTAGATAGAGAAAAATTAAATAATTTAAGCGATGATATTTTAGCAGATTGGGTTAGAAGAGGTATTATTACTATGATTGATGGCACTATTGAATCTTTAGCTAATATTCAAACTCTATTTAATTTATATAATGCAAAACATGGTTAAACAAAATGAATAGACATCAAAAGAATATGCTCAAAGAAGCATTAAAAAAAGTCAAACATGGCTTTTTTTATGCAGGTTTTTTTAGTTTATTTATAAATTTATTGATGCTTGTGCCATCATTATATATGCTACAAGTATATGATAGAGTAATGCAAAGTAAAAGCCTTGATACACTATTTTTTATTACCTTGATAGTAGCAGTTTTATTTGCAGTTTTGGGAATTTTACAATTTATAAGATCTGCTATTTTAGTTAGAATTGGTAATAAGATAGATTTGGAATTAAATCAATTACTATATGATAAAATTTTTGAGAGAGCTAAAATAAATCCTGGCAAAGTAAGTTCATCACCTATAAGTGATTTAACAAAACTTAGACAATATATTACAGGAAATGGTATTTTCGCTTTTTTTGATGCACCTTGGTTTCCAATATATCTATTTGTAATGTATATATTTAATGAAAAACTTGCTTATTTTACTGTTTTTGCAGCAATTGTTATATTAACAATAACTATCGTAAATGAGAAAACTACAAAAAAGGGCTTAGAAGAAGCTAATAAGCTACATTCTCAAGCTCAAATGTTTCTAAATAAAAATATTCAAAATGCTGAAGTTATTCATGCATTAGGAATGAAAGATGATATTAAACAAAGATGGCTTGTAAAACATTTAGGATTTTTATCTGCTCAATCTGAAGCGAGTAGTCAAGCTAGTAAATGGACTAATACTTCTAAAACACTAAGACAATTTTTTCAATCTTTAACATATGGTATAGGAGCTTATTTGGCAATTCATGGTGAAATATCAGGAGGAACTATTATTGCAGGTGCTGTTTTAATGGGTAGAGCTTTAGCACCTCTTGATTTAATTGTTGCATCATGGAAAGGTTTTGCAGATGCTAAAGGCGCTTATTACAGGTTGCAGGAGCTTTTAAAAGAGACAGAAGAGAAAATTGAAAAGATGGATTTACCAAAACCAAGAGGTGAATTAAAAATAGAGAGAATTGTAGTTGTTCCACCAATGTCAAAGCAACCATCAATTAAAGGTATAACAATGTTTATACCTCAAGGTAGTATACTAGGTATTATAGGTCCAAGTGGAAGTGGTAAATCTACATTTGCTAGGGCAATTTTGGGTGTATGGCCTCTTTTACAAGGTAAGGTCAGAATAGATGGAGCAGATATTCATCAATGGGATAGTGTTAAACTTGGGAAGTATATTGGTTATTTACCTCAAGATATAGAGTTACTTGAAGGAACTATTGCAGAAAATATTGCAAGATTTGGAGAAGTTGATTCTAATAAAGTGATAGAAGCTGCAAAAATTTCAGGTGTTCACGATATGATTCTTAAGTTTCCAAATGGGTATGATACATTAATTGGTCCTGGTGGAATTGGACTTAGTGGTGGACAAAGACAAAGAATTGCACTTGCAAGAGCAATATATAATAATCCTGTTTTAGTAGTTTTAGATGAACCTAACTCCAATTTAGATGAAGCTGGAGAAGAGGCATTAAGAAAAACTATACTGTATTTAAAAGAGAAAGGAACTACAGTAATTATTATATCGCATAAACAAAATGTATTATCAACCACTAATTTATTGGCTCTTTTACAAGATGGGCAATTAAAACTATATGGACCAACAAGAGATGTGTTGTTAAAACTACAAGAGATGAATGTGCAAAAGAGTAAACCTCAAACAAAAACAAATCAACAAAATAAGAGTATGAGTGTTTCACTTAGTAAGCCAAGTAGTTAAAGTTTGATTTCTGGAGTATAAAATGAATAAAAATAGTAAATTGCAAATACCTGATACAAATGATAAAAAATATATTAAATTGGGTTTATTTGTAGTCTTTTTAATGTTTGGAGTATTTGCAATATGGGCTGCATATGCTCCGCTTGCAACAAGTTCAGTTGCAGTAGGAAAAGTTGTTCCTTCAACTGCTACTGTCCCAATACAACACCAATATGGTGGTGTTATTGAAAAGATATTTGTAAAAGATGGTGATATTGTTGAAACAAATACTACAATTTTAAAGTTAAGAGATATAGATTTAAAAGAGAAACTTAAATCTTTAAAAAGTCAATATTTTAAATTGTTAGCTCAAAAAAATAGATTAGAAGCACTTGTTAATAATCTAAATAATATTAACTTTTCAGATAAAATAGATGATAATATTAAAGAGAGTGAATTAAAAATTTTTAATGAGACTAAAAGAACATTAAAAACAAAAAAAGAGTTAACACAAAATCAAATTAATCAATTTAATCAAGAAATAAAAGGTTATCAATCTATTTTGCAAAGCAAAGTGAGCAGGTTGAATTCAGTATTAAAAGAGTTAAAAGACCAAGAAGCACTGTTTAAAGATAGGTTAATAGGAAAACAAAAAATTATTGAATTAAGAAAAGATAGAGATACATTAAAAGGCGATATAGACAATCTTAAAGCAAATATTGCAAAATTAAAAGAGCAAATAAAACAAGCTAAAAGCAATTTAGAGCTTTATGAAAAAGATTTAAAAGAGAAAAATTTAGAAAAACTATCTGATTTAAAAGTTAAAATTATAAAATTGCATTCAGAGATAGTATCTATAGAAGATCGTTTAAAAAGAGTAAATATCTCTTCTCCAATATCTGGAGTTGTTATGGGGATAGATAAAAGGACGGTTAATGAAGTAATAAAACCTGGTGATACAATATGTGAAATTATTCCTAAAGGAACAAAATTAATTATTGATGCAAAAGTTAATGTTAAAGATATAGATAAAGTAAAGGTAGGATTAAAAGCAGATTTGCAATTCCCATCTTTAGATATGAGAAAATTGCCATTTATTAAAGGCAGAGTAATATATGTATCTGCTGATAGCAGAATAGATAGAAGAAGTAAAATGAGTTATTATGAAGCTAAAATAGAGATTACAAAAGAGGGATTAAAAATATTAAAGGAGCATAATTTACCATTAATTGTTGGAATGCCTGCAGTGGCAATGATTAGAACTGGAAAAAGAACGCTTCTTGATTATTTAATTAAACCATTAAGAGAGATGGTTCAGAGGAGCTTTAATGAAGAATAAAATATTTCTATTTCTGTTTTTAGGTAATTTTTTAATAGCTGAAGTGTTAAAGTTTTCTACTGCATATGAATTTTCTTTACAAAATTCACATGCTATTAAAGCATCTGATTATAACTATAAAAGTTTAAAAAGTCAAATAAGAAGAGATAAATCTTTTATGTTCCCTAGACTTAATTTTAATGCTTCTTTTGGGTATAGCAGGCGAGAGTATAAAGTTAATAAGAGAATATATAAAGATGATGATATTAGAAAAGGAATAGTAAAAAGTTTCGGAATTACCTTATCACAAACAATATATGATAGACAAAGATATAAAATATATGAATCCTCTATAATAAAAGCTAATAAAGCAAAAATAGAGAATCAACTTGAGAGATTTAAATTTTCTACGAAAGTTTTAGAAGTATATATGAATATTTTAAAAACATATACAAAAATAGATTTATATAAAACATATATAAAATATCATAAATCTCTTTTAAAATATAATGAAAAGAGTTATAAAATGGGTTTAATTGGAAAAGTCGATATATTAAAAGAGAGAGTTCAATATGAGAGAATGAAGATTGGTTTAGAAAGTGAAAAAAGAAATTTAAAAATATTTAGGGAACAACTTAGTAGATATTTAGGTTTTAGCAACTTTAAATTGCCAAAGTTAAATATTAGAAAATTTAATAAACAAGTTATAAGAAAGATGTTACAAGTAGTTAATGATAAAGATAATATTTATAATAATTTAGAGTATCAAATTGCAAGTATCAATGTATCATACTTAAAAAAAGAGTTAGAGGTTGCAAAAAGTGGACATTATCCAACATTAACTTTAAATGCAAGCTATAATAGATATTATGGAAAACATATAACAATAGAAAAAGATTATGAAGCATCTTTAGATCTGCGATTGCCGGTTTATGATGGAGGATATACAAGAGCAAGTATAGAAAAAGCAAAATATGACCTATTGGCATCAAAAGAGAATCTTAAAGAGTTAGAAGATAAAATATATATAACATATAAACAGAGTTTATCAGATTTTAAAGCAAATTTAGATACTTTAAAAATTAATAGAGATTCATATTATGTAACAAAGAAAAATTTAGATAAAATTCAAAAAGGGTTTAATAAAGGATTAAATAGTATAGGTGAATTATATAAGGCAAAGAGTGATATGTTATCTGTTAAAGTTGATTATTTAGAGAGTGTCTATAAATTATTAGATAATTATATTAATATTTTAATTTTAACCAATAGATTTGATAAATTAAATATAATTGATAAAGTTTTATAAGGATAATATATTGAAAAAGGCAATTATTACGGGTATTACAGGTCAGGATGGTGCCTATTTAGCAGAGTTACTTTTAAATAAAGGGTATGAAGTATATGGAACTTACAGAAGGAGTGCTTCTGTAAATTTTTGGAGGCTTGAAGAACTTGGTATTAAAAATAATCAAAATCTACATTTAGTAGAGTATGATTTAATAGATACTTCTAATGCTATTCGTATGGTAGCAGAGATTGAACCAGATGAAATTTACAATCTTGCAGCTCAAAGTTTTGTTGGTGTTAGTTTTAAGCAACCAATTGCTACTGCAAATATAACAGGTATAGGGGCATTGAATCTATTAGAAGCTATTAGAATAGTAAATCCAAAAATTAAATTTTATCAAGCATCAACTTCTGAAATGTTTGGAAAGGTTCAAGAGATTCCTCAAAATGAAGAGACCCCTTTTTATCCAAGAAGCCCTTATGGAGTAGCCAAATTATTTGCGCATTGGATAACTATAAACTATAGAGAATCTTATAATATTTTTGCAACAAGCGGTATTTTATTCAATCATGAAAGTCCTTTAAGAGGATTAGAGTTTGTTACAAGGAAGATTACAGATGGGGTGGCTAAAATAAAGCTTGGTAAATTAAAAACATTAGAACTTGGAAATTTAGATGCCAAAAGAGATTGGGGATATGCAAAAGATTATGTTGAGGGTATGTATCTAATGCTTCAATCAGATAAACCCGACACCTTTGTTCTTGCTACAAATCGGACAAAAAGTATTAGAGATTTTTTAACAATGGCATTTAAAGTTGTAGGAATTGAGATTGAATTTCAAGGTGAAGGAGAGAATGAAGTAGCAATTGATAAAGCTACAAAAAAAATTATTGTAAAAGTTAATCCACAATATTATAGACCTGCAGAGGTTGATTTACTTATGGGTAATCCAAAAAAAGCCAAAGAGAAGCTTGGATGGGAGCCAAAAACATCACTTGAGGAACTATGTGAAATGATGGTGAAAGCAGATTTAAGAAGAAATAAAACAGGATTTTTATTTTAAGTTATGAAAAGTATTTTAATTATTGGAATTGATAGTTTTACAGGTAAGCATTTAGAAGCTTATTTAAGGACTAATGGATATAAAATATATGGAACATCACTCTTTTATAGTAATGATAATATATTTAAATGCGATTTGACAAAAAAAGGGGATCTATTAAAGATATTTAATCATATTAAACCTGACTTTTTAATAAATCTTTCTGCCATATCTTTTGCAGACCATAATAATGTTCAAGATTATTATAATGTCAATACAATAGGTGCATTAAATATATTGGATGCTCTTTTGGAGACTAAAACATCTCCTTCTAAAGTAATTTTAGTAAGTAGTGCTTCAGTTTATGGTAATCAGGGGTTAGAGATTCTCGATGAGAGCTTATGCCCTAAACCTATCAATCATTATGGAGCAAGTAAATATATAATGGAAAGATTGGCAGAAAATTATTTTGATAAGTTAAATATTATTATCACAAGACCATTTAACTATACAGGTATTGGACAAAATGAATACTTTTTGATTCCTAAAATAGTAAAACATTTTAAGGAGAGAAAGAAGATTATAGAGCTTGGTAATCTTAATATAAGTAGAGAATTTAATGATATATCTTTTGTTTGTGAAGCATATAAGAGATTAATAGAATCTGATATTAAATCTGATATAGTAAATATAGCCAGTAATCGGGCAATAAAATTGTTAGATATAATTGCAATGATGAATAAGATTGCAAATTATGAGATTGAAGTTAAAGTTAATAATCGTTTTGTTAGAAAGAATGATATAGAAAAATTGACAGGTTCTAGTAATAAACTTTTTAAGCTTATTGGTAAAATAGAACAAAAAGATTTTGAAATAACACTGAAAGAGATGTATGAAGCCTAAAGTGTTTATAAATACTATATCTTTATTATCTCCTCTTAAAAGGATTAGAGTATATATTTATAAGATTTCAAAAAAATTAAAAATGAGATATATTGATATGATTATTCATATAGCTAACCAAAAATTTAATTGGGAGAAGTCAGCAAAAGAGCATATAGAATTATTTAAAGGGCT
>CAYPVY010000050.1:0-8342 GCA_964414305.1 uncultured Nitratifractor sp. | reverse complement strand
TGGCTTGTATTATCAATTACAACTGCACCAGCTTCTACTGCATATTTAGCATACTTTGCCGAGATACTTCCACCAGCACTAAAAAAAGCGATATCTATATCTCTACCATCAAAAACATCTTCTGTTAGCTCTTCTACTTTTATCTTTTGACCTCTAAATTCAATCTCTTTACCAACACTATTTGCACTTGCAAGTGGCAAAAGCTCTCCAACTGGGAAGTTTTGCTCTTCTAGTATCCTAAAAATCTCCTCACCAACTGCACCTGTTGCACCAACTACTGCAATATTATACAATCTACTCATTATCTTCTCTCTCCTGATTTTGACTCATCTCATCAATATTTCCACAATCACTATCTTCTGGCTTGTCCTTTGGACATTTTGC
The DNA here is from genome assembly GCA_964414305.1 of uncultured Nitratifractor sp. GTDB lineage: Bacteria > Campylobacterota > Campylobacteria > Campylobacterales > Sulfurovaceae > JAADEQ01. The sequence continues at coordinate 7,958 of CAYPVY010000050.1, read as the reverse complement.
AATACTAACAACACTATCCTTATCATCTAATGAAACTACCTTTACACCACTAGTATTTCTACCTGCTTTTCTTATTTGTTGCATATCTACACGAATCATTTTTCCAGCACTTGTTAAAGCCATTAAATCTTTGTCTTCTTCTACTATTACAGCTCCTACAACATTACCAGTTCTATTAGTTAGCTTCATGGCAATCACACCTTTTCCTGCACGAGATTGCTCTCTATATTCACTTGCACTCGTTCTTTTACCAAGACCCTTTTCACTAACTATTAACAACTCTTGCTCTTCATTATCAATTGTTGTTGCACCACATACATAATCACCATCAATCTTAAATTTAATACCAGTTACACCACGGCTAACTCTTCCTATCTCTCTAACATCATCAACCTTAAATCTTATACATTGACCCTTTTTAGTAACAAGGAAAAACCACTTAGTATCAGGGCAAACAATCTCTGCTGTAACTATCTCATCATCTTCATCTAAATTAATAGCTCTAACACCATTACTTCTTATATTTGAATACTCACTTAATTTTGTTCTTTTTACTATACCATTTTTTGTAAAGAAGGTTAAAGATTTACTATCATCAAAATCACTTGTTGGTATAATGGCTTTTATCTTTTCACCTGGTTGAAGATTGATAAGGTTTACTACTGCTTTACCTTTGGCTGTTCTACTACCTTCTGGTATTTTATAAACTTTTAGCCAATACAACTGCCCTCTATCTGTTACAAACATTAAAGTATCATGAGTGTTTGATGTAAAGAACATTTCGATAAAATCATCATCATATGTTGTAACAGCAATTTTTCCTTTTCCACCACGATTTTGTCTTTCATATAGTTTTACAGGAACTCTTTTGATATATCCCCTATGAGTGATAGTAACAACCATAGGCTCATTTGGAATTAGATCTTCTATATCAATATCATCATAATCTTCTACAATTTCTGTTCTTCTAGATGAGCTATAAGTCTCTTTTATCTCTATAAGCTCATCTTTAATAATTTCGTTAATTTTCTCTTCACTCTTTAAGATAGCTTGAAGTTTTTCAATAAGCTCTAAAAGCTCTTTTAATTCACTCTCAATTTTTTCTATTTCAAGACCAGTTAATCTGCGAAGTCTCATCTCTAAAATTGCTCTTGCTTGAACTTCACTAAGCTCAAATCTTGACATAAGATTCTCTCTTGCCTCTTCATCATTTGCACTAGCTCTAATAATCTTGATTACTTCATCGATATTATCTACTGCAATCTTTAAACCTTCTAAAATATGAGCTCTTGCTCTTGCTTTTTCCAACTCAAATATTGTTCTTCTAATGATAACTGTTCTTCTATGCTTTAAGAAGATATCGAGCATAGATGGAAGATTTAATATTTTTGGCTCTTTATTTACAATTGATAGCATAATAATACCAAAGGTAATTTGCATTTGAGTAGATTTAAATAGATTATTTAAGATTATATCACTCATAGCATCTTTTTTAAGCTCTATAACTACTCTAATTCCTTCTCTATCTGATTCATCTCTAATTTCACTAATACCTTCTATTTGCTTATCTCTAACAAGCCCAGCTATATTCTCTATAAGTTTTGATTTATTTACTTGATATGGTAACTCATCAATTACTATTACTTCTTTATTCTTTTTTTGCTCTATGTGAGTCTTTGCTCTTACTTTTATTCTACCGCGACCAGTAGTATATGCATCTACAATTCCTTTTTTTCCAAATATAATACCACCAGTAGGGAAATCTGGACCTTGTATATACTCTATCAACTCACTTACACTAATATCGCTATTTTCAAGATATGCAAGAAGAGCATCTACTACTTCATCTAAACGGTGTGGTGGAATATTTGTAGCCATACCTACTGCAATACCGCTTGAACCATTAAGAAGTAGGTTTGGAACACGACTTGGTAATACATCTGGTTCTTTTAAGCTATCATCATAGTTTGGTATAAAATCAACTGTATCTTTATCGATATCTCTTAGTAGCTCTTCGGCAATCTTGGTCATACGAGCCTCTGTATATCTCATAGCAGCTGCATTATCCCCATCAATAGAGCCAAAGTTACCTTGACCATCAATCAAAGGATATCTCATAGAAAAGTCTTGAGCCATCCTAACAAGTGCATCATATACTGCATTATCACCATGTGGATGGTATTTACCTATTACATCCCCAACAATTCTTGCAGATTTTTTATACTTTGCTCTATGAGTTAGATTAAGCTCATTCATTGCATAAAGAATTCTTCTATGCACTGGTTTTAATCCATCTCTAGCATCAGGTAAGGCACGACCTACAATTACACTCATTGAATAGTCTAAATAACTACCTTTAATGCTCTCTTCTATGTTAATATCTTCTACTAAACTATTTTCGAATAAATCACTCATACTCCACCTTTATTTAGGTATTAAAATAGTAGATATTATACCCAAAAGATATAAGATTAACGAATGGTATCTATTAGATTTAAAATAGTGCGAATTAAAGAGGCTATTTAACCTCTTTAAGAGTTTTACTAAAAGTTATTGGATCTACAAAACCTTGCATAAATTTATCTTCTAATGCTTTTCCTTTGCTATCAAATATCAAGATATTAGGAGCTCCAAATATATTAAAGTGATTCATAATATCTTGATCATCTTTTGTATAATTAGTAGTATCAAGCCTTATTACCTTAAATCTTTTTAACTCATTTTTAACTTTTGGGTCTGGGAATGTTACATTTGCCAACTCAGTGCAAGCTGCACAATTTTCTTTTCCTATATCTACAACTACTGGTTTACCAGCATTTTTAATCTCTTCTAATAAACTTTTTAGAGTGTAACTTTTTGGCTCTGGTAAAAATGATTCTTTTTTTTCTACACTCTTTGAGCCCTCAAACTTCTCAAGAGGATTTAATATAGATGTTGAACCACTAATAGCTCCAATAAACAAAATAGAACCATACAGCAAAATAACAAAAAGAATAGTTTTAAATATCACACCAATTCCTTTGATATTTTGTGTATTAAACACTCCAAAGCCTAGTGCAGTTCCTATAAGTATAAAGCTAAATAGGTATATATAAAGAGTAGGGCTAATAACTCCTCTTGCAATATAAAGTGCCATTAAAAGCATCAAAACACCAAAAAATCTAGAAACATTTTCCATCCAGCCACCCGGCTTTGGAATAAGGTTTTTAGCACCTAAACCAACCAATAAAAGAGGCACACCAGCACCTAAGCCCATAACAAATAGAGCCAATGCCCCAAGCCAAGCATTACCAGTAAATGAAATAAACAATATCGCCCCACTAATCACTGGAGCAGTGCAAGCACCAACAATTAAAGCTGATATTGCTCCCATAATAGCAGTGCCTAGTAAGCCTTTGCCTTGTTGATTATTGCTAATACCTGTTAGCTTAGTCTGAAGAGATTGAGGCAAAGCAATTTCAAAATATCCAAACAAAGATAGAGCTAAAGCAATAAAGATTGCAGCAACTGGTATAATAACCCACAAATTATTCAAGTTTGCCTGTAAATCAAAATGGAGCAAACCAGCTACTATACCAATAATAGCATAGGTAATTGACATTGATACTACATATACTAATGATATTGTAAATGATGTTAGCCTACTTATTCCTTCTTTGTTTTTACCTGCTTGTTGCAATAATATTGAACTTAAAATTGGTATCATAGGCAAGATACAAGGTGTTAACGACAAAAGAAGTCCAAAAATAAAAAATAAACTTACAATAAAGATTACTCCTTCATCTTGGAGAGCTTGGGCTATAGCTTTGCTATTTCCATCTTTTGCTAATCTAACTATCTTATCCCAAAAACTCTCTTTGTTTTTTTCATCTAAATTTTCACTATTACTTATTTTACTTGTAGTGGTGTTTATATTTTTGCTACTTGATGTTAGGTTGTTTTTTGCTTTTAGTTTAAATTTATATTGCTGGGGAGAGTAGCAAATACCAGCATCTGAGCATCCTTGTAATCCTACTGTAACTTCATAATCTCCACTCACCCCTAGCTCTTTATTTGGGATAAAGATTGATAAATTTTTATCAAATGCCTCTTCTCCAGTTATTATCTTAGCTTTTGGAAGTTTAAGAGAAAGCTCTTTATTTATTGGTTTGGTTATCTTAACACTTAGTTTGTTTTTATAAATATGTATTTTATCAGCCAAACCAATATCTACTTTTAAACCATTGCTATTTTGTGTAGCTTTTACATTAAAAGCTTCTGATGGTTTTAAAAAAGAGTTCTTTTTTTGAGGCATACTAAAGCTCTTAAAACCCTCACTAAAAAGTAATGAACTAAATAATATAGTAACTAAAAATATAAACTTTTTCATATCAATCCTTAATTTAAGTTTTATAAAGTATAACTAATAAAGTTAAATTTTATGTGTATTTTATCAAAAAATTGAGGAAAAAAGATGGAAAATAGATTAATTAATGAAGAGTCTCCATATTTAAAACAACACGCTAATAATCCAGTAAATTGGTATCCATGGTCAAATGAAGCATTTGAGATTGCCAAAAAAGAGAATAAATTAATTTTTGTTAGTATTGGGTATAGCTCTTGCCACTGGTGTCATGTAATGCAAAAAGAGAGTTTTGAAGATGAAGAGTGTGCAAAAGTCTTAAATGAAAACTTCATATCAATAAAAGTAGATAAAGAGGAGAGACCAGATATTGATAAACACTTTCAAGAGATTTATAGAACTATGAATAAAAAACCTGGTGGTTGGCCACTATCTATATTTATCACTCCTAATAAAGAGCCTATATACTCAGCTACATATATTCCACCAATTTCAAACTATGGTTTAATGGGCTTTAAAGAGCTTTTAAATCTATTAGCTAAAAATTGGAGAGAAAACCCACAAGCTCTTATAAAAAAAGCTCAAGAAATAATCCAAGAGATGAAACCAAAAACAAAAATAGAAGCAACCAAAATAACTCCTCAATTAGAAGAAATTGTTTCAAAGCAGATAAAACAACTCTATGATAAAAGCTATGGTGGTTTTGGTAAAGCTCCAAAATTTCCACAAGCCTCTACATTAATGCTAATAATAAATCTATACAGATTAAACAAAGATGAAGAGTTAAAAGATATTTTGATTCATACTTTAGATATGATGAGTTTAGGTGGCATTTATGATATTGTAGATGGAGGATTTTGTAGATACTCTACAGATGAAATTTGGCTTGTTCCTCATTTTGAGAAGATGACTTATGATAATGCATTAATGATAGAAGTATATGTAGAGGCTTATAGATTAACAAATATAAAAAAATATAAAGATATTGCTATAGAAATTGCAGAGTTTATGCTAAATAATATGAATGAAAATATGCTATTTTTTAGCTCATCTGATGCTGATAGTAATGGAGTAGAAGGAGGATATTTTATTTATGATTATGATGAAGTAAAAGAGGCTTTTGAAAAAGAAAATATAGATAACTCAATGCTTTATAATCTATCTATTACCAAAAATGGCAATTTTGATGGAAAATCAATAGCAAGATTTACAGATAATAAAATAAGAGATTTAGAAGAAACCAAAAAAGCTATAAATATCTTAAAAAAAATAAGAAAGAGTAGGGCATATCCATCTATAGATAAAAAGATTATTACCTCTTGGAACTCTATGATGATAAGCTCACTCTATAAATTATCACAAATTGAACCAAATTATTTAGATATAGCAAATGATGCATTAGATGCCCTAAAAAGTAAAATGGTAAATGGTGTTGATATATTTCATAGTGCCTTGATTGATACTAAGCCAAAAATTGAAGGATTTTTAGAAGATTATGCATATTATATAGAAGCACTCTTAGCAAAATATCATATAACATTAGATGAAACTTTATTAATAGAAGCAACAAACATAACCAATGAAGCTATAAAAAGATTCTACCTTAATGGAAGATGGAAGGTTGGTAATGGTGAATTTAAAGACTTTTTAGATGATTATGATATATCTTATCCTTCACCTTTATCAATAATGGTTAAAAATCTATTAACTCTTAGATCTCTAGTAGAAAATATATATGAAAAATTTGCATTTATGACACTTCAAGTAGAATCTTACGATTTAATGAGGCAGCCTATATCTAGACCCACATTAACAAACCAAGCAATAAGATACCTGCGAGATGACAATATCATCAAATCAGATATTAATATTTTACAAAAAATTTCAAAAAAATATATAAATTATCCATATACCTTATTTAAGCCTACAACATCTAATTCCATAGAAATTTGCAACAACAAAGCTTGTTTTGCTAGGTTTAATAGTATAGATGAATTTTATAATATGAGTTTTTAATATAAGTCTTGGAATTGAGACTTTTAACATATTAAAAGATGATATTTTGTAAAATTACATAAAAATTTTATAAAGGTAAGATATGGGAAGAGCGTTTGAGTATAGAAAAGCAGCAAAAATGAAAAGATGGGGAACAATGTCAAAACTGTTTCCAAAACTTGGCAAAATGATAACTATTGCAGCAAAAGAGGGTGGTTCTCCAGATCCTGATATGAATGCCAAACTTAGAACAGCAATTATGAACGCAAAAGCTCAAAATATGCCAAAAGATAATATAGAAGCTGCTATAAAAAGAGCATTTAATAAAGATACAGCAGACATTAAAGAGATAGTATATGAAGCAAAAGCTCCACATGGTGTTCAAATGATGATAACTTGTGCTACTGACAACAACACTAGAACTGTAGCAAATGTAAGAGCAATATTAAGAAAAGGCAATGCAGAGTTGCTAAATAGTGGTTCGTTAAACTATATTTTTTCAAAAAAATCTGTATTTGAGTTTGATAAGAGTGATGATATAGATTTAGAAGAACTTGAGCTTGAACTTATAGATTTTGGTTTAGAAGAGATAGAAGAAGATGTTGAACCACAAGAAAGCGGAGAAGATAAAGAGATAATTAGAATTTATGGTGAGTTTGAAAGCTTTGGTGCCTTAACAAAAGCTTTAGAAGATAAAGGAATTGAAATAAAAAAAGCAAATATTGAGTATATTCCAAACACCCCAATAAAAATAGATAACGAAGAACATCTAGAAGAGATAGAAAACCTAATAGAAAAATTAGAAGAAGATGATGATGTTCAAAAAGTTTACACAAACTTAGAATAATGGAAATTAAAATATCACAAGATAGGGTAGAGGAGTTGATAAACTACTCTAAACTATTAAATAAAGATATAAACACCATATTAGATGAAGCACTCTTAGAGTATTTTAAAAATATTGAAGAAAAATTAATTAAAAAAAGAATCGAAGAAGAAAACAACCTAACAAACCTAAGCTATGATGAATTTTGGGATGGTGTAGATTTAGATTAGCCTAAAACTTTATATATCTTTTGTTAGATTTTACACCACTTAAATTCCAGCTTTGGTATAAATAATTAGCCATTAATTTTATGTATATATGTAAACATTGTTAAGAACTTACTTTTTTATCCTAATCACATTTGTAATTGACAATACAATCTATAAAAATATTTTTATCATAAAAAAATACAGATACAGGTATTTTTTTTAGAGATATTAAAACACGATCTATAAGTTCGTCAATTTTTTTATCAAACTCATTAGGGATTAATGATAATATAGCTCCCAATTCAAGCATTTCTTCTAAAATCTCTTCTAAATCATTACCAAGATTGTTATCTTTTATCCAAGATATTGTTTTTAAACCACCCATAGGGTCTTGTTCGCTAATGTAAGTATCTATATCTTTATCAAAAAATTTTTGATTAATTGGTAATATTTTATATTTTAATGCATTTAAGTATCCAAGACAATATATTAAAATTTCTTTTTTTATATAATTTTTATTATTTGTATCAATATCCATTACTCCAACCTTCTTTAATTTTAAAACCAAATATCATTCCTGACCTAT
>CAYPVY010000049.1:5711-8513 GCA_964414305.1 uncultured Nitratifractor sp. | reverse complement strand
ATCTCCATACCACCCTCAGTAGAAGCCATAATAACTGGCATCTCTTTTGCTCTATCTAAAACAACACCAAGATAAAACTCATCTTGAATATCTGCACCCTCTTCAATATAAACTTTATGAACAACTTTACCTTCTGGACCTGTTTGGTGAGTAACCAAAGTCATTCCTAAAATTTCATTTGCATACTTTTCTACCTCTTCAATAGACTTAGCTAACTTAACACCACCGCCAAGTCCTCTACCACCTGCGTGAATTTGAGCCTTTACAACCCAAATATTACCACCTAACTCTTTTGCAGCCTCTACTGCCTCTGTAACTGAATTTGCAACTATACCTCTTGGAGTTGGCACACCATATTCAGCAAAAATCTGTTTTGCTTGATACTCATGTATATTCACTTTGGCTCTCCTTAATTTTAAAGTAACAACATTATAGTTTTTTTTACCTATAAGATTTGAGAGTATCTATATGTAACATAACATAATGCTTATATAGTGTTTAGAAACTACACGAAATTATAAATTTAACTTAAAATATATTTTAGTATTAATTTGATAAAATGATAACAAAAAGGATATAGTGTGTCAAATTGTAAAAGAATTGCTTATGTTAATCAGGAAGAAGAGTATATGCGTTTACAAATTAACTACTCATTAAGTGAAGATAGAACTACAATTTGTTCTACTATAGATAGTGTTGAGAGGGAGTTTGATATTCATCCTGAAGTTATTCATCAAAGGGATAAGAGTGGAGGAGGAACATATTGTATTGAGTTTTCAAAAGAGATTTATTCAAACACAAGAATCCCAGGAGAATTTATTGAGAAACTATTAAAAGATTTAGAGATATCTCATTGTGAAAAATTGTAACATATTATATTAGATAATTTTTCCATGACTATATAGCCATTTTCCATTCTTGTTTATAAATGATGATTTTTCATGTAAAATATATTTTTTATCATCTTTGCTATAATAGGCTTTAAACTCTACTATATTCTTTTTTGCTTTTATTATTTTTAGTTTTTCCCACTTTATACTTTTTGCCCAATTAATTTCATTATTATCAAACTTTTGATTAATTGCACTCTCTTCAAGGTATGAAAAATTTAAAGAGACAAATGCTGAGTATCTTGAACGCATTAGTTGTAGAGGAGTTTTAGGATAGCTTAGCTTTTCAAGAAAAGGCTTACAACACTTATCATAATCTTTACCGCTACAACAATAACATTTCATACAATCATCTTCCTTCTAGAGGATTATCGCTTCTACTTTTTATTTTTTTAGGCTCTTCATCAAAAGATAAAAACTCAGGCTGACTAAATGATGAATGATATATAATACATCCTTTGCATCCTGGTTCACACTTGTGTTTTAACTTTCTACACCAATCTATTATATCATCTTTTTTGCTCAAATATTGACAACCCCAACCAGAAGCCATAATATCTCCTTTATCAATATATTACATTTACTCCAACATTAAAATCAATTTTTTCTAAACATTCGCTCATTTCTATAGACTCTACTTCACTTTTAGGTGAGCCTTGATTTATTATATTTAATATTTTTGATATATCTAAGTCTTTTTCTTTTTTGATAATAAGCTCTACAGAACCATTTGGCAAATTTTTAATATATCCTGTAAAACCAGCTTTTGTTAAATTGTTTGAGACATATTTTCTATAAAAAACTTGTTGAACTTTTCCATATATTAGAAATTTAATACAATTCATAAAATTAAAATATCAAATATTAAGTTAAGTTTTGTTGAATTATTTTATAATTTTAAAAGATAATTTAATTTTAAACAAAGAAGATAAAATAATTGGGAAGAGAAGTTCCCAATATAAAATTATAACTTTGGACCAGCTATTGAATAATCAAACTCACTTCCACTATTATTATATCTATTAAAGTTTTCAATAAACATTGAAGCTAATTCTTTTAATTTTTGATCATATGCCTCTTTATCATCCCAAGTATTTCTAGGGTTTAAAACATTATTATCAGCTACTCCTTCTAGTTCTTTTGGAATTTGTAAATTAAATATAGGAAGGGTTTCAAATTCTGCATTGTTTATTGAGCCATTAAGAATACCATTGATACAAGCTCTTGTATCTTTTATACTCATTCTTTTACCTATACCATATGGACCACCAGTCCATCCAGTATTTACAAGATAAACATTGACATTGTGTTTATCTATTTTTTCGCCTAAAAGTTTAGCATAAACTGTAGGATGAAGTGGTAAGAATGCTTCACCAAAACAAGCACTAAAAGTAGCTTGTGGTTCTTTGATTCCTCTTTCTGTTCCTGCAACTTTTGCAGTATAACCACTTAAGAAATAATACATTGCTTGTTCTTTTGTAAGCTTACTTACTGGAGGTAATACTCCAAATGCATCTGCTGTAAGGAAAATTATATTTTTAGGATGTCCTGCTTGAAGAGTAGGTTCATGATTTTCGATATGATCTATTGGGTAACTAACTCTTGTATTTTCAGTTTTACTTTTATCTGAATAATCAACTTCACCTTTTTCATTTGCTACAACATTTTCAAGAAGGGCTCCAGGTCTTATTGCATTATAAATTTCTGGTTCACTTTTTGGGTCTAGGTCTATAACTTTGGCATAACATCCACCCTCGAAATTAAATACACCTTCATCATCCCATCCATGCTCATCATCACCAATCAATGCCCTATTTGGGTCAGTTGAGAGTGTTGTTTTACCTGTTCCTGATAATCCAAAGAATAGACATACATCGCCCTCTTTACCAACATTTGCAGAACAGTGCATAGA
>CAYPVY010000049.1:0-5611 GCA_964414305.1 uncultured Nitratifractor sp. | reverse complement strand
GCTTGCCAAGCAATCTCAGTTATAAATCTAATAGCTCTTCTACTACTTTTACTCGCACCTGCATATGCATCAATAACATATATCTCTTTCCCACTTAGTTGCTTAGTAGTTAAATCAAATAATTCATTATAAATCTCTTTTGATATTGGTTGATTTATATCTCCCCAAGCTATATGTTGATTTGATGGTGGTTGATCTACAAAATATTTATCTTTAGGGCTACGACCTGTAAAAATACCTGTATCAACCATAGCAGTGTTATTATCACTAAAGCTACATTCACCTTTTTTTCTTTCATCTTCAGCCAATTTTTCATAAGATGGATTATAAATTATGTTTATAGAATCTTTAATTCCATATTGCTCAAGATCTTTTGGTGTTAATTTTTTCATAATTTCCTCTTTAATTAAATATTGATAATAATACACCTGCAGCAACCGCTGACCCAATAACACCTGCAACATTAGGTCCCATTGCATGCATTAATAGAATATTACCAGGTTTTTCCTCAGAACCAACTTTACTAACTACCCTAGCAGCCATAGGAACTGCTGAAACTCCAGCTGCTCCAATTAGTGGATTAATAGGCTCTTTTGAGAATTTATTCATTATTTTACCCATTAAAACTCCAGCCGCAGTCCCAACTGCAAATGCTGCAAGTCCTATAATCATTATACCTAATGTTTCAGGAACTAAAAATTTATCTGCTTCAAGTTTAGATCCAACTGCTAGTCCTAAAAAGATTGTAACAATATTTATTAATGCATTTTGCATAGTATCACTTAGTCTATCAACTACTCCACTCTCTTTTGCAAAATTACCAAATGCAAAAGCCCCCATAAGTGGTGCAGCTGCTGGTAGGAATAGGGCAATTAATACAATAATCATTAATGGGAATAAAATTTTTTCCATTTTATGAACATGTCTTGTAGTTTTCATTACAATTTGACGCTCTTTTTTATTAGTTAAAGCTCTCATAATAGGAGGTTGAATAACAGGAACTAATGCCATATATGAATAAGCTGCAACAGCAATAGCTCCTAAAAGTTCAGGTGCAAGAGCTGAAGCAATAAATATTGAAGTAGGGCCATCAGCTCCACCAATAATACTAATTGCTGAGCATTGCTTAAGAGTAAAATCAAATAATGATGTATATTGAGATAAAGCAGCAGCTGCAACAAGTGAGCCAAAAATACCAAATTGAGCTGCTGCACCAAGCAATGCAGTTTTTGGATTTGCAAGTAGTGGACCAAAGTCTGTCATTGCCCCTACTCCCATAAATATGAGTAGAGGAAAGAATTCATTTCCAACACCCATATTATATATAATGCCAAGCATTCCTTCATCGCCAGTCATATTAGCAACAGGTATATTGGCTAATAAGCCTCCAAATGCTATTGGTAGTAAGAGCAAAGGTTCAAACCCTTTTACTATTGCTAGGTAGAATAGTATAAATACAATTATAAACATTATTATTCTACCCCAACTTTGATGGAATTTAGAATAAGGTTTTCCATCATTACTTTTCATATTTTCATCTGGATGTAAAATTGCATAAATACCAGTTGTTTTAAAAAAGTCTTTAATTAGTTGTGTAACACTTTTTGAGTGAAACTCCTCTTGCTTTAGTGTAGCATTTTCTTTTTTAAGATTCTCACTTTTTACTTCATTTGCAAATGAAAAACTAAAAGTTAATATTAATGATATTAGCAATACTTTAAACATTTTGCCCATCTGCCTATCCTAATGTTGCTAAAAGTTGTCCATCAGAGACTGCATCATTTACATTTACATCAATAGATTTAATAACACCAGCTTCTGGTGCTGCTATCTCAATCTCCATTTTCATAGCTTCTAAAATCATAATTGTCTCACCAGCTTCAACTGAATCTCCAACATTTTTAACAATCTTCCATACATTTCCTGGAGTTTGAGAGTGAATTTCAATTGAACCTTTTGAACCATCACTAGAAACTGGTGCTGCATCTTTTGTTTGAGTTGCTGCAGGAGTTGTAACCTCTAGGGCTTCTCCACCTTTTGAAATTTGAACATTATACTCTTTACCATTAACTACAACTGTATAAACTTCTGGTCCTTTATTTGCCATATTACTTCCTTTCTCATCTAAACTATCATCTAAACCTTTTTTTCTAACCATCAATGGCGACTCACCTTTTAAGAATGCTATACCTTTTTTATCACAAGATGCTGCAATAAAGATGTTTTCTTCTGTTGTCTCTATACCTTCATCTTCTAATACTTTTTTCCAATATGCTATAGATTTTGTTTCATCTTCATCAGCTATATCAAGAGGGTCTTTTGTAGTAGGCTCTAGTTTTAGTTTTTGACTAGCTAATTCTACAATTTCAGGATCTGGAGCTACTGGAGTTCTACCAAAATATCCTAAAACCATTTTTCCATACCCTGGAGCTATCTGTTTCCATGGTCCAAACATTACATTTGCATAAGCTTGTTGCCAATAAAATTGAGATACTGGAGTAACAGATGTTCCATAACCACCTCTTTCTACAACTTCAGTCATTGCAGAAATTACTTGGTCAAACATATCTAAGTTTCCATTATCTCTCATCATTTGAGTATTTGCTGTTAATGCACCACCAGGCATAGGTGCAAAAGGAATTATAGGATTAACTTGAGTTGCTTCTGGTGGTATAAAATAATCTTTTAATTGATTTTTTAAGAACTCTTCATACTCTAGCACTTTTTTAAGCTCTAAATCACCTAGATTATAGTTCATACCCTTTGTTGCATGAAGTAGTGTTAGCATATCTGGCTGACTAGTTCCACCACTTACTGGTGCGGCTGCTAGGTCAATTCCATCTGCCCCAGCTTCAAGAGCTGCTAGATAACATGCCACACTAACACCAGCAGTTTCATGTGTATGCAATCTAATATGTGTTTCATCACCTAGCAAATCTCTTGCCATTTTGATTGTATCATATATTTTAGCCGGACTTGATGTCCCACTTGCATCTTTAAATGCAATTGAATCAAACTCAATACCACTATCTAATATTTCAATAACTTTTTTCTTATAAAATTCAACATCATGTGCACCAGTGCATCCAGGAGGTAGATCCATAAGAGTTACTACTACTTCATGCATCATTCCATGTTTTTTTACCATGGCACCACTAAATTCTAGATTTCTAATGTCATTTAAAGCATCAAAATTTCTAACTGTAGTAGTCTCATATTTAGAAAATAGTTTTGCAAATAGATCAATCATCTCTCTACTAGCAGTATCAAGCATTACCGTATTAATACCACGAGCTAATATCTGTAAATTAGCATCAGGACCAGCTGCTTGACGGAACTTTTGCATCATCTCAAATGCATTCTCTTGAAGATAGAAGAATAAAGATTGAAATCTTGCTCCTCCTCCAAACTCAAAGTGTTGTATTCCAATATCTCTAGCAAACTCAACTGCTGGTAAGAAGTCATCCATTAAGACTCTTCCCCCAAAAACAGACTGGAATCCATCTCTAAAAGTTGTATCCATTACATCAATATATTTTTTTGCCATTTTACTACCTTATCCTTTTTTATACTCTTTGACAGCTGCAACTATTGCTGCAACTACTGCATCATCATCACTATTTTTAGGAGTAATAGTTTTGCTTTTTACACTAGGACTATTTGTGGGTTTATCTGGAAAGTATTTTGCTACTATTTTTGCTTGAAGGTTAGTTAAAAATACTATTAGTGCCAATAGGATATAGACAATTCCCATACCTAGCACCATAAATTTAAGGCTTTCTGCTACTAAGTTAGTCTCCATATTTATAACCTTTTATAGTTTTGATAATAGATTTTAAACAACATTTTCTATCTTTTTCTTTAATAAAGGTAAAATTATTTAATTAATTCTACCTTTTTTTCTTTTGGTAGCTTTTTGTTCATTTAAAAACTCTTTAAATAATCTATCTGTTTCATCTTGGTTATAGCTAATTGAGTTATTCTCTTCCATTTTTGTATTAGATATAAAATAAGATAAAAGTTTTTTAAAGATTGTTTCATCTTTTATATCAAATTTATCTATTATGTTATCTATATTTTCAATAGTCTCTATTGATGATATTTTCTCTTTTAAAAGCTCAAAATCTAAGCTATCTTTTGGAGTATCTGTATTTTTGTTTAAAACACTCAATTTCATAGAGGCACCTACCTCTTTTTGTATTCTTTTTAATTCACGAAATTCTTTAGTTGAAACTAGAGTAATAGCTTTTCCACTTTTTCCAGCTCTACCAGTTCTTCCGATTCTATGAACATAGCTTTGAGGGTCAAATGGTATATGATAATTAAACACATGAGTTACCCCTTTGATATCCAATCCTCTAGCGGCTACATCTGTTGCAACTAATATTTTTATTTTATTTTTTCTAAAGTTTCTAACTATTTCATCTCTTTGTGTTTGTTCTATATCTCCATGTAAACCTTCTACATTAAAGCCTAGAGCTTTTAAATGATTAGCAACTCTATCAACTTCTCTTTTCATTCTACAAAATATTAATGCTTTATCAAAATTCTCTTTTTCTAGAATATTTTCTATTGCAATATCTCTTTTATCTTCATCTATAACATAGTATAATTGTTCAATTTTATTATTGGTAGTAGCATCATCTTCGCTTACAACACTTATATATTCAGGATTATATAGAATGTTTTGTGCTAAATCTTTTATAGGTTCAGGCATAGTTGCAGAAAAAAGCAGAGTTTGGCGATTTTGTGGGATGTATTCAAAAATCTCTTTTACAGTTTCTAAAAATCCCATATCAAGCATCTCATCTGCTTCATCAAGCACAACAATTTCTGGATTAAAATTATCAATCTTACCTTTTTGGTATAAATCTTTTAATCTTCCAGGCGTTGCTACAACAATATGTGCACCTTTATTAATTAGAGCAATTTGTCTGCCATAGCCAACACCCCCATAAACAGCTAGTGTTCTAATACCTGCAAATCTTCCAAGATAATATAGCTCATCACTAACTTGAGTGGCAAGTTCTCTTGTTGGTGTTATGATTAGAGCTTTTTCTATCTCACCATTTGCAATCTTCTCAATTATTGGAAGTCCAAAAGCTGCGGTTTTACCAGTTCCCGTATGAGCTTGAGCAACAATATCTATTCCATCTAATATAAGAGGTATCGCCTCTTTTTGAATAGGGCTAGGCTCATTAAAACCAGCTATTTTTATACCTTTGTTTAAATCTATATTAAAATTAAATTGATTAAAATTCATAATACTCCTTAAATAAGCTTAAAGCTAAATGCTTAAAGCGTAATGATTTTTCAATACAATAAATTGCACTATCCAATCACTAATCACCAATCACTAAAAAACATACAACAAAAATGCTCCAAATAGTATTCTATAAATCCCAAATGGAACAAAGCTAAATCTAGATATAAATTTTAAAAATAGTTTTATTGTAATATATGCAACCACAAATGCTACAATAAATCCAATTACATAAGCTTCAATATTTCCTTGCATCAACTCTTTATAGTGCTTTAATAGATCATAAGAAGCCACAGCACCCATCACAGGAATTGCTAAAAGAAATGAAAATTCAGCCGCGGCTTTGCG
>CAYPVY010000048.1:0-8578 GCA_964414305.1 uncultured Nitratifractor sp. | reverse complement strand
AGTAGTAATAAAATTTATTTGAAATGTATAATAATTCTTATCAAGAATACTTGATAAGAATATGTATGGAAATTTTATTCTAAAGATTTTAGCATAGAGCTAAATGAGTCTTCAAAAGCTTTTAAACCCTCTTGCATCAATTCATCATAAATATTATCCATATTGATACCAGCTTTTACTAACTCTTTGAAATACTCATCTATTGTAGCATCATCTATAGGTAAAGCAAGTTTATCTTTTTGAGGGTTTGATTCATATGCTCTTATTGTATCTAGAGGAGCTGTATTTATAGAGTGTGGAGCAACAAGTGATGTTATATAATAATCTTTTGGTAAATCTTGAGACTCTTTTACTCCAGTGCTTGCAAATAGAGGTTTAATAGCAGGGTTTTTCTCTTGCATAATAAGGTTATAAATTTTTGCAGCATTTAATATACCTGTTTTTGCTGTAGGGATTCCTTTTTCTTTTAATATAGGGTCTAGCTTTCTATCAAATCTGCTAACAAATATACTTATTACACCTTCTACTCTTCCTTCTCCACTAAATGATGAGAACTCTTTGATACCTTGTGATAGAGCCTCTTTTGCTTTTATAGCTTGAGATGGAGAGAATATAAGTGTTGCATTTACACTTATTCCCATTTTAGTCAATTCTCTCATAGCCTCATATCCAGCTTCTGTTGCAGGAACTTTTATCATAACATTTGGCTCATCTATCTCTTTAAATAATCTAACTCCCTCCTCAATTGTAGCTTTTGCATCATTTGAGAGATATGGATCAACTTCTATACTAATAAATCCTTCATATCCTGCATTATAACAAACGCTTAAGACTTTTGCAGCATTTTTTATATCTTTAATAGCCAAAGCCTCATACTTCTCTTTAGGCGATTTGTCTTTTAGATTTACTAACTGTTCTTTATATGCTGGTGATGTAGTAATTGCATTTGCAAAAATAGATGGATTACTTGTTGCACCATCGACAATATTATCTTTAATTAACTCTTTTAGTGTGGTTTTTATAAAATCTCTTTCTATAAAATCTACCCACAAAGAAAATCCAGTTTTATCATTTACCATCTTTATACTCCCATTTTAATTCTCTCCAACTACAAGCATCATCTCCACCACTGCTTAAAGCCTCTTGTAATTGATCCAAGAATACATCTCTATCAATTAACTTTGCTCCAAGTGATTGAAGGTGCTCTGTTGGAACCTGACAATCTATAAATTTATAATTTTTTTCTTTTGCGATATCACATAAGGCTTTTAGAGCAATTTTTGAGCCATTTGATTTAAGAGAGAACATACTCTCTCCAAAAAAAGCTCTTCCCATAGCTACTCCATATAAGCCACCTATTAACTCATCATCCTCATATACTTCTACAGAGTGGGCATAGCCCATTTTATGAAGCTCTTTGTAAGCTTCTCTCATATCTCTTATGAGCCAAGTTCCCTCTTTGTATTCTCTAATTTTAGCACAAAGTAGTATTACTTTGTCAAAATTATGGTCAAATTTTACTATATATTTTTTATTTTTGAGTATTTTTCTAAAAGATTTTCTAATTATAAAGTCATCAGGATATAAAACAAGCCTTGGATTTGGAGACCACCAAAGTATAGGGTCATTCTCATTAAACCAAGGGAAAATTCCATTTCTATAAGCTGTAAGTATTCTATTTGGCTCTAGCCCACCTCCATAGGCTAATAGCCCTTCATCACTAGCTTCCCTTGGGTTTGGAAAAGAGAAGCTATATTTACTAAGAGGTGGAATAAAATAATCATCATCAAAAATAGAAGACATAATCAAGCTTCCTTAAATTCAAAGGTCCAGTTACCACCTTTAAATCCAACATTTACATTTCCGCCATTTTTTAATTTTCCAAATAGCATTTCATCGGTTAATTTAGCTTTTATTTTATTATCTATAATTCTAGCTATATCTCTAGCACCAAATTTTGAATAAGCCTCTTTTGCAATCTCTTTTAATGCCGCTGGACTTACCTTTATAAAAATATTTTTTGGTTCAAGAAGTTTATTTAATTTAGATATCTCAATTTTTGTAATTTGAACTAAGTCATCTTGAGATAATGGTTTAAACTCAATAGTTTTTGTTAAACGGTTTCTAAATTCACTACTAAAGAAATCTTTTATTGCTCTATCACTTTTTGCAATATTATCTTTTTTGAAGCCCATAACATTTGCTTCTTTTGTGCCTAAGTTTGAAGTCATTATCAAGATTACATGTTTAAAATCACTAACTTCACCATTATTATCAGTAAGTTTTGCCCCATCCATAATTTGTAATAGTATATTCATAATATCAGGATGTGCTTTTTCTATCTCATCCAAAAGTAATACAGTATGAGGATGCTTTTTAATCATCTCTGTTAATAGGCCTCCTTGTTCATATCCTACATAACCAGGAGGTGCTCCTATTAAACGACTTACTGCATGTTTTTCCATATATTCACTCATATCTAAACGCTCAAAATGTATATTTAACTCTTCTGCAAGTGCTTTAGATAGTGCTGTTTTTCCAACACCAGTTGGTCCAATAAACAAGAAGCTTCCAATTGGTGTATTTGGATTATTAAGCCCAGCATATGAGCGTTTTATTGATTCACTTAGTGCTTCTATAGCCTCTTCTTGGGAAATAATCTTTTTGCTTAGATTTTTAGCTAAATTTTTAAGCTTAATAGTCTCATCTTGTTTGATTGTTGCTGGAGGTAGTTTTAGCATTTTTGAAACAATATTTGCAATATCATCTGGAGTTACTTCGATATCTTTTTTGCCTCTAAGCATAAAGTGTGCTCCAGCATCATCTATAATATCTAATGCCTTATCAGGTAAGAATCTATCATGAATATATTTAACACTTAAATCTATAGCACTTTGCAAGGCCTCATCACTAAATTTAATATTATGAAATTTTTCATACTTATTTTGAACACCTTTTAGAATTTTAAAGGTATCTTCAATACTAGGTTCATCTACTTCTACTTTTCCAAAACGGCGTGATAGAGCTTTGTCTTTGTCAAAAAAGTTTCTAAACTCTTGATGAGTTGTTGCTCCAATACACTTTAGCTCACCTCTAGCAAGTGCAGGTTTTAGAAGATTACTAGCATCCATACTTCCGCCATTTGTGCTACCTGCACCAACTAATGTATGAATTTCATCAATAAATAAAATAGCATTATCTTGCTCTTTTAGTTCATTAATTACACCTTTTAGACGCTTTTCAAAATCTCCTCTATATTTAGTTCCAGCTAATAAACTTCCCATATCTAGAGCATAAAGTTTTGAATCTTTTATAATATCTGGAACTTCAGAGTTTGCTATTTTTAGAGCTAAACCTTCTGCGATAGCGGTTTTTCCAACACCTGGCTCTCCTACCAAAATAGGATTATTTTTCTTTCTACGACAAAGTATTTGCATAACTCTATCAATTTCATGCTCTCTGCCTATTACTTCATCAATCTTTCCATTTTTTGCTAAATCTGTAAGCTCAACAGTGAAATTTTCTAAATTTGGAAATTCACTTTGAGTCTCTTTTTCATCTTCTTTTGTATCTTTTGAAATATCTTCTTTGTTATGAGAGATATACTCTAATATATCTAATCTTTCAATTCCTTCTTGTTCAAGTAAAGCTGTTGCATAGCTACCCTCTTGAAGCATAATAGCTGCAAGCATATCTCCAATTGTAGCCTCTTTTTTCCCTGATGAGTTTACATGTATCATCATCTCATTAATAGCTTGAGATAGAGGCATAGTCTCCATTGGGTCGCTATTGTCATTAATAACTGGAACATGCTCTTTTAAATATATATTTAGATATTTATTCATTCTATCAATATTAGCTCCAAGAGCAGTTAGCATATCATAGCCTTCTTTTGAGTTTATAATAGCAAATAAAATATGCTCTAGAGTAATATACTCATGATGCCTCTCTTTTGCTATTTGCATACTTGTGTTAAATACTTTATTTAATTTTTCACTTATCATATTTTATCCTTTATCTAATTCCATTGTAGCAAGTAGTGGAAAGCCATTTGCTTTTGCAATTGATTTTACTTGATATACCTTTGTTTGTGCTATCTCTTTTACATAAATTCCACAAACAGCTTTACCTTTTTCATGAACTTGCCAAGTAATATCATTTGCTTCATCTACATTTTTATGAAAAACCTTCATTAAAATGTCAATTACAAAATCCATTGGGGTATAATCATCATTATGTAAAATAACTTTATACATTGGCGGATTATCTAAATCCAACTCTACTTTTGTTGCCTCTTGAATATTTGGCACTTTTAACTCCTAACTAACACTTAATATATTATAATTATACAAAAAAATTTAAAGATTTACTAAAAATGATGAAAAAAATTTTTATTACCGCTACAAATACCAACATAGGCAAAACATATGCATCTATTAATTTGCTTGAACACCTTGGGAAAAAAGGTGTCAAGATAGGTGCTGTTAAACCTATTGAGACTGGTGTATATAATATACCACAAGATGCACAAAAATTGCTAGAGATTTGTAAAAAATTTAATAAAAATTTTAAAAATTTATCTCCGTATGATATTACAGCTTACACTTTTTCTCTTCCATCTGCTCCTTTTAGTGCAGATACTAATAATATAATTACTTTAGATAAGATTATTAAAAAGATTGAAGAGATATCAAAATTATGTGATTTTTTACTTATAGAGGGGGCTGGTGGATTATATGTGCCAATTTTGAATAACTATTTTATGATTGATTTAATTAGAGACTTAAAAGCCAAAGCCCTTTTGGTAACACCATCTCATCTTGGCTGTATAAACGAGACTCTACTTAGCATAAATGCACTTGAAAAAGAGAATATAGAGTTTGATTGGTGTGTAAATTTATATAAAGATAAAGAGAGTTTTGGTGTAACTACAAAGCCTTTTTATGATATATATTTTAGAAAGTGGAAGAGCCTTCAAGAGTATATAGATAATTTTAATATATAATATATTTTTAAAAAAGGGTATGAATGAGACATCTTGTAGATATTGATGATTTAAGCTTAGATGATATAGATAAAATTATAGAAGATGCCAAAAGCTTTAAGCTTAAGATGCCGCCAAAACTTTTATCAGATAAATTATTAATTACGCTATTTTTTGAGCCATCAACAAGGACTAGAAGTTCTTTTGAAGTTGCTGCAAAAAGGCTAGGAGCTAGTGTAGTTCATTTAGATCCTGCAAAATCATCTACCAAAAAAGGAGAAACACTAGAAGATACTTTTGCAAATTTGTGTGCAATGGGACCAGATGGAGTAATTATTAGACACTCGCAAAATGAGAGTGCACAAATTTTAGCAAATATGAATCTAACTCCAGTTATAAATGCTGGAACTGGAAATTTGGCTCATCCAACTCAAGCATTATTAGATTTGTTTACAATAAAAGAGTATTTTAATAGAGATTTAAGTGGGCTTAGAGTAGCTATTGTTGGGGATATAGTAAACTCTAGAGTAGCTAGTTCTGGAATTAAGATTTTTCAAAAAGTTGGCATAGATGTAACGCTTATTGCACCTAAGGAGTTTATGCCAAAGACTAATTTAAAAAATAGCGATAAGTTAGAAGATGTAATTGATAATGTAGATTTAATAATTAGTCTTAGAGCTCAATTAGAAAGACACAAAAAGCCAATTTTTGATGACTATAGTGAGTATGCAAAACACTATTGTATAACATCAAAGCTAGTAGAAAATAGAGATATTGCTATTATGCATCCTGGACCTGTAATGAGAAATATAGATATAAGTGATGAGGTTTTAGATAGTCCTAAATCTTTAGTCTTAGAGCAGGTTAAAAATGGTGTATTTATTAGAATGGCAATTTTAAAGCATCTTTTACTTGATAATGGGAATTAAGTTTTTAGGAAAAAAAGAGGGGTTTGATTTAATAGACCTCCTTGCTTCAAAAAGAGAGCCTTTTTTATTTATTATATCATATGATAAAACAAAAATTTTTGTTCAAAAACTATCTAATTTAAGTGGAAAAATAGCTTATAGTTTCGATTGTAGTAGTAATATAAATTTAGGCAAAAGAGCAACTCTAAAAAAAGAACCAATTTCATTTGAAAATTATCAAATTGCGTTTAATAAAGTTATAGAAGAGATAAAAAAAGGAAATACATATCTTTTAAATCTCACATTTAAAACAAAGATAGAGACAAATTTAACTCTAAGTGAAATATTTGCACAAGCTAAAGCACCATATAAGTTACTTATTGAAGATAGTTTTGTATGTTTTTCTCCAGAGTGTTTTGTAATGATAAGAGATGATATTATATCTACTTATCCAATGAAAGGAACAATTGATGCTTCTATCCCAAATGCAAAAGAGAAAATCTTAAATGATATTAAAGAGAGTGCAGAGCATACTATGATAGTTGATTTGATGAGAAATGATTTAAATATGGTTGCAACAAAAACAAGAGTAGCTAAATTTAGATATATAGATAAAATAAAAGCAGGAGATAAAGAGCTTTTGCAAGTTAGTTCAAAAATAGAAGCAAAGCTTCCTAATAATTGGCAAGAAAATCTAGGAAAAATTTTGGATACTATAACTCCAGCTGGTTCAATAACAGGCACACCAAAAAAGAAAACTATTGATATTATTAATGATGTTGAAATAGATAAAAGAGGCTTATATACAGGCATATTTGGTGTATATGATGGCAAAGATTTAAACTCAGCAGTAATGATTAGAGCAATTAGCAAAAATGGTGATAGTTTATATTATCATAGTGGTGGGGGTATTACAATAGATTCAAATCCAAAATTAGAATATCAAGAATTGATAGATAAAATATATATACCTATCTAAGATACTCTTTAATCTCTTTTATAAAGTTGCTAAAATCATTACTTAAGTCTAAAAAGCTATAAAGCTTTTTTATATCTATCTCTATATATTCATGAATTAGTAAATTTCTAAGCCCTATTGCAGAAATTAATCTTTTAGCTAATTTATCACTTAAAAAATTATTTTTTTGTAAATTTTCTATACACTGGCTATAACTTTTAGAACTACCTAAATTATAGCTATTAGAGATATGACAAGCTATATCAATCACCATTTGTATAGATTCAAAAATACCATATCTAAGAGACCACTCATTAAATTTATTACTAGCTACCGCATCAAGAGATAACTCTTTTTTCATTTTTTTTAAATATAAAATATTTTCTTCAAGCTTTTGGACTCTAACTAACATAATTTCTCTCTCCGATTTTGCCATCTTCTATTCTTTTTAAAAGTGATTTTCTATTTTGTTCTATTAGTTGTTTTGAGTCCAAGTAGTATAAATTTGAATAAGTTTTGAATTTATTATATAAATTTTTATCTTTGTATGTTAAAAGTATATGATTATTTAAAATTTCAAAAGCAAAAAGTGGGTCTTTTTTATAGATATTATTTAGTGGTATTAAATCTATTTTTTTACCTAGAATGGTCTCTAATTTAGCACTATGATAACCTAGCTCTAAATAATCTATATCTTTATCAAAATATAGACCTATATCAATATCGCTACCCTCTTTAAAGCTACCATTAGCATATGAGCCAAACAATAAAACAAAGCTAAAATTACTACCTTTAAAGTAGTTTTGCAATTTATTAATTAAATCTTCCATGCAAATATTATATCTAACTTTTGTTAATTGTCTCTTTGTTGTTTTGGCAACTAATGCTTATTACATCGTTGCTTTCTAAGCAATAAGCACTCAACTCTCTTCCCCATACACATCCAGTATCTAAAGCTACAATATCTTCTCTATCTAAAAATCCTAGAGTGGACCAATGCCCAAAAACAATTTTAAGCTCTTTTTCTACTTTTGTTGGGCAATCAAACCAAGGATATAAATCATCCCTATCAAGTAAGCTAGGAGAGCCTTTTTGTTTAAAGTCTAAATATCCATTTTTATAGCAATATCTCATACGAGTAAAGCTACTTAGAGCATATCTTTCTATATCTACATTAGAACCACCAGATATAAAGTGGTCGCAATCTTTACTAAGCATTGCTCTTAACCACTCTTTAGCACCTTGGCTTTTTAGTCTATCTTGAAGTATATCATTATAATATTTCGCAGCTCCTAATTCAAAATTTGGAGCAATCCCAGCATGAGCCATCGCATAGCCTAAGTTATAATCTATATGTAAAAAAGGTTGTTCTCTTAACCAATTAATTAATATATCAACCTTTGGAGAGTTTAAAATTGGCTCTATTGTTGGGTTTGATTTTTTTAGTCCAAAATAGGCTGCTATTAATGAAATATCGTGATTTCCTAATACTATATTTATAATATTTTGATTTTCATAAACATATTCTAAAACTTCAAGAGATTTATTACCTCTATTTACCAAATCCCCTACAAGCCATAATCTATCAATGCTTGGATTAAAATTTATCTCTTTTAAGAGTTTTTCAAAGCTATCAAAACAACCTTGAATATCGCCTATTGCCCAAGTCAATATTTTCCTTTTATGTGTCAAATTATTGGGATTATATTGAAACTTGGCTTAAAGTTG
>CAYPVY010000047.1:0-8873 GCA_964414305.1 uncultured Nitratifractor sp. | reverse complement strand
TTAGAACTTTTACAAGCTCTACTAACTCATCTGGTTGCATACTTGGTCCAACTTTGCATCCAATTGGGTTTTTGATACCTCTAAAATATTCAATATGAGCATCTTTTAAACCTCTTGTTCTATCACCAATCCATAACATATGAGCCGAAGTATTATAATAATCTCCAGTAATGCTATCTACTCTTGTTAGTGCCTCTTCATAATTTAATAGAAGTGCTTCATGAGATGTGTAAACTGTTGTTTGGCGAAGTTGAGGCGTATTTTCGCTTGATAAACCAGCTGCTTTTAAAAACTTCATCGCTTTATCAATTTGGCAACTAATCTCTTCATATCTTTGCCCAATAGGATGGCTTTTTATAAAATCTAAATTCCACTGATGCACTTTGTTTAAATCTGCTAAACCGCCGCGCGAAAAGGCTCTAAGCAAATTCATTGTTGCTGCTGATTGATAGTATGCTCTAATCATTCTATGTGGATCTGGTTCTCTAGCCTCAGCACTAAATTCAATACTATTTATAATATCGCCTCTATAGCTTGGCAATTTAACACCATCTTTTTCTTCAAAATCACTACTTCTTGGCTTTGCAAACTGCCCCGCAATTCTACCAATTTTTACAACTGGCTTACCGCTTGAGTATGCAACTACAACAGACATTTGTAAAATTAATTTAAATAGATTCTTAATTGTATCTGCATTAAATGCATTAAAACTCTCTGCACAATCTCCACCTTGAACAATAAAAGCCTCTCCTCTACCCGCTTTTGCAAGCTGTTTTTTTAGGCTTCTTGCCTCTTCTGCAAAAATTAGAGGTGGAAATTTTTTTAATTGTTCTTCAACCTCAGCTAAAGCCTTTTTATCTTTGTAAACTGGTTGTTGTTTTATTGGAAAATCTCTCCAACTATCTCGACTCCAACTCATAATAATACCCCTAATATGAAAAATTGCAAGATTATACCAAAAAGTTATTTAATAACCCTATTTAAAGCAAGATTTATATAAAATTTGCAAAATAATTTTAGGTATATATAAAAATGATTAGAAACTTTTTTAAAAAGACTGGCAAAAATAGCTCAAAATTTAAAGAATTTTTAGAAAAATATAATTTACCAAAGGCATATTTTGCAACAAATAGAAGAGCAATTAGTAGAGGATTATTAGTTGGGTTGTTTTGGGGTTTTATACCTATGCCATTTCAGATGGCTGGGGTATTGATTACTACACCTTTATTTACATTTAATGTTCCTTTAGCTCTTGCTACTGTTTGGTTAAGCAATCCAATTACTTATCCTCCACTTTGGTATTTAGAGTATTTAACAGGTAATTTAATACTTGGTAAAAAAGGAATAGATAATATTGAGCTTACAATGGAGTGGTTTCAAAATCATTGGGATGATATAGTAGTTCCTTTATATGTAGGAACTGCATTTTATTCTATTGTGGTTTCTTATTTGATATATCTTTTTGTTAATTGGCTTTGGAAGAGGTCTGTTCATAAAGAGAGAGCTTCTAAAAAGAAACTTTAAGCTCTTTTTTTAAATTTGATATATATTAAAATTATTATAGTAACTATTATTATAGTAGCTATTGTTATAGTATGTAGATACTCTTTTATTAATGCTTCATTTTCTCCTATAAAGTATCCAAGAAGGGCTAATACTACTACCCATATTCCAGCACCAAGAGTCGTAAAAATAGTAAATTTAACTAAGCACATCTTTGCCATACCAGCAGGTAGTGAGATATATTGTCTAACCCCTGGTATTAAGCGTCCAGTGAAAGTAGATATCTCACCATGATTTTGAAAAAACTTCTCTAATTTTTCTAAACTCTCTTCTTTTAAAAATAGATATTTACCCCACTTTAATAAGAAAGCTCTTCCAAAACCTTTTGCTAAATAGTAGTTAAATATAGCTCCACTAAGTGAACCTAATATTCCTATAAATATTGCTAGAAAAAGATTCATCTCACCTTTACTTGCTAAATAACCAGCAGGAACCATAACTACCTCACTAGGAAAAGGAAAAAAAGAACTCTCTAAAAACATCATAATAAAAATGCCTGTATATCCCAGTGAACCTACAGTTTGAACAATCCAATTTACAATATCATGCAGCATATTACCTCTTTTTTTAATTGTAATTATATTTAAAAGTTGTAAAATACGCCATTAAAATTTCAAAAAGTAGATATTATGTTTAAGATAGATGATCCAAAAAATAACATAAAAAATGTTTTACATGCTTTTTTCTTAGGTCTAGCTATTACAGTAATTGAGCCATCAACAGTATTGCCATTAATGGTTCATCACTTTGTTGATAGTGCAATTGTAGTTGGTATATTTGCTTCACTTCTTAGAAGTGGTGCTATTATTATTCAACTTTATGCATCATTTTATGCCCAAAGCTATAAAAGAGTAATTCCATATTTAAGAAGAGTCTTTTTCTTTAGGTTTTTGAGTTGGTTTTCAATTGGGCTTAGCATATATTTAATTGGAGATAAAAATCCATATTTAACAATCACACTAATTGGAATAGGTTTGTTTTTTTTCTCATTTACAGCTGGATTTGGGGCAATTTATTTTAAAGAGCTTCAAGCAAAACTTTTTAGCAAAGAGTATCGTGGAAAAACTATGGCTAATAGAAATATTGCAAGTTCTATTGCTTCAATTATTAGTGGAGGAGTTACTGGATATGTATTGAGCCATTTTGATGCACCACTAAATTATGCTTATTTATTTATGGTAAGTTCATTTTTAATGGCAATTGGCTTTGTAGCATTTGGAACAATAGAAGAGCCACCTAAGAAGAATATTTCAAAAAAAGAAAAAAGTTTTAAAGAGTTTTTAAAAAATGCCTCTAATATTTTAAAAAAGGATAAAAGATTGCAAATACAAATCTTTGCTGTATTTTTAAGTTATGCATATCTTTTTTCAATGCCATTTGTAATACTAAATGCAAAAAATAGTTTTAATTTGACTGGTTGGACTCTTGGAGGATTTATTACAATTCAAATGATAGGCTCAATCATAGGAAGTTCACTTATATGGAGGCGAATAAGTGATTATGAAAAGATGCTAACCCTAGCATTTCTTATTGCTTCATTGGCATTTTTTGTAGCAATTTTTGCAAATAATGTATATTTGTATATGATAGTTTTTTTACTCTTTGGTATAGCAATCGATGGCTTTAATATTGCTGGAATGAATTTGATTATAGAGATTGCACCAGAAGATAAAAGACCAATATATGTGGCTTTGCAGACAAATTTAAGCTCTTTTGGTCTATTTTTGCCAATATTAGGTGGTGTAATATTAGATTTTGTAGGTAGTTATAATATTATATATGCAATTACAATATTTTTATTACTTCTTGGGGCATTTGTTAGTATTAAATTAAAGAGTTTTTAGATATAATCACATCTCAAATTTATTTTAAGGACATAAGATGTTAGAAGGAATTGTTAGAGATAGTATCGGTAAAAGCAATGCAAAAAAGCTTCGCCGAGATGGTTATCTAATAGCGAACATCTACGCAAATGGTGTAGAGAATGTTCACTGTGCATTTAAACATGGAGAGTTTGTAAGAACTGTTAGACATAAAGATTCATTAGCTTTTCCAGTTAAAGTTGATGGTAAAGAGTATAATGTAGTTGTTCAAGAGTATCAGCTTCATCCAGTTAATGGTATGATTTTGCATGTTGATTTAAGAGTTGCACTTCCTAATACTGTAAGTGATTATCTTGTTCCAATAGAGACTGTTGGGATTCCAAAAGGTATTAAAAATAAAGGTGTTTTAGTAATTACTAAAAGAAGAGTTAGAGTAAGAGGTAAAATAGAAGATATTCCAAATAAAATTACATTAGATGTAAGTGATTTGGATAGAGATGAGTCTATTTTAATTAGAGATATGGAAGAGATGAATATTTTACCTGAGAATTGTAAATTAATGGATAAACCGCATGTATCAGTATGTGGTGTAATTAAGGCAAGATAATTTCATGAAACTAATAGTCGGTTTGGGCAATCCCGGCCCGACATACTCAAATACACGCCATAATATTGGGTTTATGGTAATAGATAAACTACTGGATAATTTAAACTGTATTGATATTTCAAAAAAATCTTTTGATGGTAAATTGTATAAATGTGGTGATGTTTTATTACTTAAGCCAACTACTTTTATGAATCTATCTGGTAAAAGTGTGCAATCTGTTGTAAATTTTTACAAGATAGATTTAGATGATATTTTAGTTGTTCATGATGATATAGATTTGCCTTTTGGTGCACTTAAAATTAAAAAAGGTGGTGGTAATGGTGGGCATAATGGTTTAAAATCTATTGACTCAATGATAGGAAAAGAGTATAATAGATTAAGGCTTGGTGTTGATAAACCTCCAAAAAAAGAGATGGTAGCAAGTTATGTATTGGGTAAGTTTTCGTCAAAAGAGCTTGAGGTTTTAGATAAGTTTGTTGATTATGGTGCAAAAGTTGCAAAAGAGTGGATTAATAAACCAATAGATAAATTAAAGAGTATTTATCCTAAAAAAGATAGTAGTTACCTATATGAATAGAGCTTTTATATATATTTTTAAACACTATATTAAGTCTTTTTTAATACTTTTGATAGGTTTGGTTTTTGTAATTTCTCTTATAGATTTTTTACAACACTTTAACTCAATAGTTGGAATAAATAGAGCACTTTTATATATATATTACTCTTTTAATAATAGTATTAATATATTATATCCTTTAGTTTTGGTATTTGCTGCTATTGTAACTCTATCTTCTTTGCTATTTAAAAATCATCTTCTTATACTTCAATCATTTGGATATAGCAAAAAATTTATATTAAAGCCTTTTTTATTTACTTCTATTATGGTATATCTTTTATTTATTGCTTTAAACTTTACTCCATTTGCTTATTCTGGTGATAGGGCAGAGGCAATATTAAACAATAGTGATAATATTTTTAAGCCTGTAGATAACCTATTTTTTAAATATAATAACTATTTTGTCTCTGCAAAAGAGATGGATGTAGTTAATAAAGAGTTAAAAAATTTAAAATTATATTATATAAAAAATGGAAAAATTGATTATATTATGGAGATAAAAAGAGCTAAATTTAAAGATAAATATTGGTTGGCAAATGATATTTTAAAAAAGAGCTTTATATATAAAGATGGCATTCCAAGAGGATATACAACACAAAAAATAAAAGAAGAAAAGATTTTAAAAGGATATTATCCAAAGGTAGTTAGACTTCTTTATGAAGGTAAAAGAATGAATATTTTAGATGGTTTTAAAGCAAAAAAACTTCTAAATGAGCAAAATATAGACGATTCTAAAATTGTTAGCACACTACTTGAGAGAATTATTATGCCTCTTTTTGCTCCTTTGTTAATAACAATAATAGTAATTTTAATACCTATTCATAAAAGATATTTAAATAGAGCAAAATTCTATTTTTTAAGTATAGGTTCTACATTGGTTATTTGGAGTATTTTATATAGTATAAATATGATAAGCTCTAATGGTGTAATATCTCCTTATCTAGGAGAGCCTATTGCAATATTTATACTATTTATTATAACAATATTAATATTTTTAAAGAAAGACAACAGAATATAAAATTTAACAAAATTTAGGTGATGATTTTTGTTAAATGATTATTACTAATTTGGTAATTTCTATTACATAATTTGGGTTAAATATATACTCTTTTAAGGCTGTAAAAATTAGAAAAGAGCAATTTTTACATGAGCATTAAATTTTATCTTAACTGTTTATTTTGGATTTTATAATATTTAGTTTAGTTTGAAAAGAAAAGCACTATATAAAATCTTTTTGGGTAAAATCTCATTTAAAAGTTTGAATAAGGTTTTAATATGTCAATAGATTTTAAATATGCAGCTAAAGAGTTTGGAACTCCACTATATCTTTATGATTTCGATTATATGAAAGAACAGTATAGAAAATTAAAAAATTCTTTTGAAGGAAAAAAATCACTTATATCATATGCAGTTAAAGCAAATTCAAATTTGAGTGTAATTGAAAATTTTGCGAAAGAGGGTAGTGGTGCAGATTGTGTAAGTATTGGAGAAGTAAAAAGGGCACTTTTAGCAGGAGTAGAGCCATATAAAATAATTTTTTCTGGTGTAGGTAAGAGTTATGAAGAGATAAAAGAGGCACTTGAGCTTAAAATTTTAATGATTAATGTAGAGAGTGAAGCAGAGTTGCATCTTGTAGAAAAGGTAGCTAAAGAATTAGGCTTGGAAGCTAGAATATCTATTAGGGTTAATCCAAATGTTGATCCAAAAACACATCCATATATTTCAACTGGTCTTCATGAAAATAAATTTGGTGTAGATATAGATATGGCAAAAAGAATGTATATTTATGCTAAGAACTCTGCAAATTTAGACCCAGTAGGGATACATTTTCATATAGGTAGTCAATTGACAGATTTAGAGCCAATATCAGAAGCTGCTACAATAATTGCAGATTTAGTAAAATCTCTAAAAGCTTTAAATATAGATATTAAATTTTTTGATGTTGGTGGTGGGCTTGGAGTAAAGTATAAAGATGAGGTATTAATAGAACCGCAAGATTATGCAAATGCAATAATAAATGCAATCAAAGGTCTTGATGTAACAATTGTTTGTGAACCAGGAAGATATTTGACTGCAAATGCAGGATATTTTATAACAAAAGTTTTGTATGAAAAGAAAAATGGAAATAAGAGATTTACAATTGTAGATGGTGCTATGAATGATTTGCTTAGACCATCTTTATATAATGCTTATCATAAAGTTGAGTTAGTTGATAAAAAAGATGAAAAAGCCTCACCTACTGATATTGTTGGTCCAATATGTGAGAGTGGTGATTTCTTAGCAAAAGATGTTATGTTACCACCGCTTAATAGTGGAGATTTGCTTGTAGTTTATAGTGCTGGTGCATATGGTTTTAGTATGGCAAGTAATTATAATACAAGAGGAAGAGTTGCTGAGGTTGCATATGAAAATGGAGAATATAGATTAATTAGAAGAAGAGAGAGTTTTGATGATTTAGTAGAAGCTGAGAGGCTTTTTCTAAAGGGGAAATGATGGATTTAAAAGATATAAGAGCTAAGCTTGATGAGATAGATAATAAACTTTTAGATTTATACAATCAGCGTTTAAGCTTAGTAGAAAAAGTAGCTGAGTATAAACACAAAACAAATACACCTATTTACCGTCCAGATAGGGAGTATGAGATAATTGAGAGATTAAAAAAGTTAAATAAACAAAAAAATGGTAAATTAACTGATAGTGCTATAGAAGC
Source organism: uncultured Nitratifractor sp. (assembly GCA_964414305.1). Classification (GTDB taxonomy): domain Bacteria; phylum Campylobacterota; class Campylobacteria; order Campylobacterales; family Sulfurovaceae; genus JAADEQ01. Next base: position 1,554 of record CAYPVY010000047.1, on the reverse strand, counting down.
TCTATTTATGGAGTTAATTAGTGTTTCAAGAAATTTTGAAAAACCTGAGTATATTGCTTTTTTAGGACCAGAGGCTAGTTTTACTCATCAAGCTGCTGAAGAGAAGTTTGGAAGACTTGGAAATTATATACCAATAACAACAATTGATGGTGTTTTTAGAGAAGTTGATAACAAAAAAGTAAAATATGGTGTAATTCCTATAGAAAATAGTAGTGAAGGAATAGTTGGTGAGACTATAAATGGCTTTAAAAAATATAATCTTAAAATTGTAGCTGAAGTTATTTTAGATATTCATCATGTATTAGCTTCTACTAGTGATAACTTAAAAGATATAAAAAGAGTCTATTCAAAAGATATTGCCTTTGCACAATGTAGGAGTTTTTTAGATGATTTTGGATTAGATAGGGTAGAGCTAATACCTGTAGAATCTACAGCAAAAGCTGCACAATTAGCAAAAGAAGATAAAAATTCAGCTGCAATTTGTTCAGCTGTTGCTGCTAAGTTGTATCATTTACCAATAGTGTTTGAAAATATTGAAGATAATAGTAATAACAAAACTAGATTTTTAGTAATTAGTGATTTTGAGAATGAGCCAAGTGGCAATGATAAAACTACAATTTTAGCTCAATTACCTAATAGGCCTGGAGCATTAGTTGATTTTTTATTGGATTTTAAAGAAGAGAGTATAGATTTAACAAAAATAAAATCTCATATTATAGGTGGAGTTTCAATGTTTTTTATTGAGTTTAGCGGACATTTTAAAGATGAAAAAATTCAAAAGATATTTAATAAACATAAAGAGTCTATTAAATTTTTAGGTTCATATGTAAAAGAGGCAAATGATGTTTAATAGTTATATAGAAAATTTAAAAACTTATGAAGCAGGTAAGCCAATAGAGTTAGTTGTAAGAGAATTTGGAATTGAGCCAAAAGATATTATTAAGTTAGCTTCAAATGAAAATCCTCTAGGTTGTTCACCCAAAGTTAGCAAAGCAATCTCACAAAATGCATCAAAAGCATATTTATATCCAGATGATAGTTATTATGAATTAAAAGATGCTTTGGCAAAAAGATTTGATGTTGGTATAGAAAATATAATAATTGGTGCTGGAAGTGATCAAATCTTGGAGTTTATATCTCATGTAAAATTAAATCCAAATTCATCGATTTTAACATCTAATATAACTTTTGCAATGTATGAAATATATGCAAAACAATTTGGTGCAACTGTATTAAAAACTAATAGTTATGAGCATAAAGTAAAAGAGTTTCAAGATGAAATATCTAAAAATAATCCAGATATAGTCTATATTTGCACACCAAATAATCCAACTGGAGATGCAACCAAAAAAGAAGATATATTTAAGATTATAGATTCAACTCCAAAGAGTTCATTAGTTGTGGTTGATTGCGCATATATGGAGTATGTAGAAGATAAGGATTATAAAGTTACTCCAAATGATTTTTTAGAATATGAAAATGTAATATATCTTGGAACTTTTTCAAAAGCTTATGGACTTGGTGGAATGAGAGTAGGGTATGGTATAGCAAATA
>CAYPVY010000046.1:0-8963 GCA_964414305.1 uncultured Nitratifractor sp. | reverse complement strand
AAATTAATGTTATCTAAATAATCAATATTTTGTATATTTTTTAATCATTTTATGCTAAAATTATAATAAATAAAATTGCATAAGGTATAAAATGTATTTTCTTAGCCACTCTGAAACTATAAACAAAATATACCAATCATTGAAATCAACAAAAGATATTTTTGTATCATCTATAATCTATGGTGAAAGATATTGTGGGAAAAAGAGTTTGGTAAAGCAAATTTTTAACAACTCATACTGGGTAGATGGTAAGAGTATAAAAGATGTTAAAGATGCCTTAGAGAATAATAGTTATGTAGTAATTACAAATTTTGAGAAAATTACAGATTTGGATTCATTAAATTTTGAAAATGTAAATGTTGTTGCTATTTATAATAATAAAACTCTAGATAGTAGAGTAGAAAATAAGTTTGCTTTTATTTATCATATGCCATCTATGAGAGAGAGAGAAGAAGATGTCAAACTTTTCACACAATATTATTTGGAAACCGCTAAAGATATTTATGATATTAAAGAAGATATAAAAATTGATAAAAATGATATAGATATATCCCAAAATCTTAAAAGCCTAAAAAAATCAATATACAAAACAACATTATTAAAAAGCTTAAATAGAGAAGATATATTCTATTGCTTATATAATTTTTACTTAAAAAACTATAATGGTAATAATATTTATAAGAAGGAGCTTGAAACTTTTGAGAAAGCATTAATTAAATCTGGATTAGAACTATATAAATCTCAACTAAAATTATCTGAAATCTTAGGAATTAATAGAAATACATTAAGGAAAAAAATAAATGAATACTTCTAACTTAGATATAGATTATAAATTTCTATTAGAAATAGATAACAACCCAATAATTGTATTTAATCATGATGGGAAAATATTATATTTAAATAATAATGCTGAAATACTTATGAGTTATGCAAATGTTAAAGATATATTTAATCTTGCTCTAAAACATGCACCAAAAGAGTATGGCTCCCAAACAGTTCAAATTGAGTTAAGCTATAATCAATTAAAATTTTATGCTATTAATGTAAGTTATAATAGTGATGAATGGATTGCTATAAGGTTCTATTATAGACCAAGAGAGAGCTTAGGTTTCAAAAGGGATAAAAATAGTGGCATTCTTACTAATATTAACAAGCTTTTAGATATAGCCATAATTCAATTTAAAATAGAATCAAATACAGATATAAGAATCTTTACAGACCAAGATATACCACAAACTCTAATAAATCAAAATAGTTTTTTAAAACTTCTTAGAAAAACATTATCATTATTTAAAGCTTCACCATATTTAGATATAACACTAAAGCTTGGAATAGGTGAACATATAATAATTGATCACAAAAGATATATGCTTATAAATTTAGAATTTAAATCAAATAGTAGATATTGCTTAGATGATGAAAATATAAAAAAATTGGCTGAAGAGTTATATTTGGTAGCAAATTTAAGTGAAAATTGTGTATGTTTTGAAATACCTTTAATCAAGGATTAAGCATAAGAGTATATTATTATGAAAAAATTTTAAGGAGATGAAAACTTTGGATTCACCACAACCCCCCTCGATTAAAAAAAACAGATTAAAACACTTTATTGCAGAATATATAGATATTATTTTAGGAACAATTTTTTCAATTTTAGCTTTATATTTTCATTCTATTCATAATTTAAATTTAAGTGCAATTTCTACTGCTATTGCAATTGGAGCATACTCTATGACAGTTGCAGAAATAGCAGATATATTAGCAGAAAGATTTGAAGAGCCATATGCAAGTTTTGTTTTAACTTTTTCAGCTGTTGTTGTTGAAATTGTATTATTATATATGATTATACTTAATGCCACTGGAGAAACTCAAGGTTTAGATACAGTAAAAGGCGGTATTATATCAGCTGTAATTGTTGATATGAATGTATTGCTTGGTCTTGCAGTTTTAATTGGTGGTTTAAGCTATAAAGAACAAGAGCACAATGAAGATACCTCTAGCACATATACTACAATTTTACTAGTTGCAACCTGTGCACTATTGGTTCCTAGTATATTAAATTATACAGATAGCGAAGATAAATTATTTCAAGCATCAGTAGTAATAGCTACTATTTTAATGATTTTTTATATATTTATATTTATCTTCCAAACAAAAACTCATAAAGAGTTCTTCAAATCTACTGCAAAAAGTAGAATGTTTCTTCTAAAAAAGCATAAACAAGAAGAGAATCATGAAGAAGAAGATTATATTTTTGATAAATTACCTAGTTTTGTTAATCTGTTGATAATTTTTATATTAATCTTTATTATTGGTATATTGGCTGAAATATTTGCAAAAGATGGTATGATTTTAGCAAAAGAATACAATATTTCTGCAGGTCTTGCTGGATTGATAATTGCAATTATTGCAGTATCTCCAGAGATTATGACAGCAATTAAAGCAGCAAAAAATGATGAAATTCAAAGAGTTGTAAATATTGCTATGGGAGCTTCAACTGTATCAATTATGCTAACGGTCCCAATCTTGATGCTACTTACCTATTTTAATGGAATAAATCTTACTCTAAACTTCAATGCATTTCAAGTAGGTGCACTTCTTTTAACAATTATATTAGCTTGGAAAACTACAGATAATGGTGAGACTAACTATTTTGAAGGAATTTCTCATTTAATGTTTTTTGCTGCATATGCGACAATAGCTACACTATATCACTAGTGTGGCATTAAAAAGCAAATTTATATTAAATTGATTATTACTCCTATTTCTTTTTGGTTTTTTGGGTATAATCACAATAAAATCTTAAAAGTGAGATGATGAATTTATGGATAGTGAAGTTATAATAGACTATTTTAAACAAATTACAAAGAATTTTAACTATACACTTATTATTCAAATAATACCTCTTTTACTTGTATCATCTGTATTAATAAAAGAGATGAATATAGCACTATTTCACAAACAAATGACTTATTATGCATTATCTGCAATTATATTTTTAATTGCTGCTTATATTCCTTGGAAATATGTTTTATGGCTATTTGCACCTATTGCATATATTATTAATGTAATTTTGCTTTTTGGTGTAGAGATAGCAGGAAAAACAATACTAGGTGCAAAAAGATGGCTTGTTTTGCCAGGTGGTTTTACGATTCAGCCATCAGAGTTTATGAAACTTAGTATATTGCTATTTTTAGCTTTTATAATCTCTAAAAGACCACCCCCTAAAGGTGGATATGGATTAATTGAGTTTATAATTTTATCTATAATAATAATAGTGCCATCAATACTAATATTAAAAGAGCCAGACCTTGGAACAACCTTGCTTTTGCTAATGGCTTCATTTGGGGTATTATATATAGTAGGTATTAATTGGAAAATTGTAACTATTATTATTTTGTTACTTAGTGTTGTAGCACCTCTTGGATATAAATATGCCCTTAAACCTTACCAAAAAAAGAGAATTGAAGACTTTTTGGGAAAACCTAGCTATCAAGTTCAACAAGCTCTAATTGCTATAGGAAGTGGAGGAATTGAAGGAAAAAGCAAAGAAGAAGCTACCCAAACGCAACTAAAATTCCTACCAGTCTCAACAACAGATTTTATTTTTGCTTATTTAGGAGAGAGATTTGGTTTTAAAGGTATGGTGATAGTAGTTGCTCTTTATATTCTTTTGATAATACACCTCTTGATTATATCAAAAATTTATAGCGATGATTATCAAATTGTTGTTATAGCTAGTGGAATGGCATTTTTATTTTTTGTATATATGGGTGTAAATATTTATATGGTTATTGGTATGGCACCAGTTGTTGGGGCTCCATTGCCTATGTTTAGTCATGGAGGAACCTCTTTTATAATTTTTGCATTTTTATTTGGAATTTTAGAAAATTTAATCTCTTTTAAAGCTTACAAGCCTTATAATTCCGACACCAAAATCGATATGGTTACTAAATCATAAAGATTTTGAACTTTTAAGAGGGTCTTTAGCTCAGTTGGTTAGAGCTCTCGGCTCATAACCGAGCGGTCCCGAGTTCGAGTCTCGGAGGACCCACCACTTAATCATATCTTACAATTGTTTTATCAATATTTTCTCCATTATTCAAGATACATTTGATTTTAAATTTCTTAATGTTTTTCATAACCTCAGCTTTATATGTCAATCCTAAATTACCATTATCAACTCTTTCTAAAAGAACATCTTTGCTATTTATATTACAACTATTAATTTCCAACTCTTTATCATCACTTTTATCAATAAGATTAATTTTTAAATAGTTATCATAAAGTGTAAAATAGACTATTGCATCTTTTGACCTATAAGCTATGGTATTTGAAATCTCTTCATAACTTTTTGCATTCTTTTTTAAAATCTCAATTGAATTATTATTACTATTGCATCCAATTAAAATAGGTATAACTATAGCATATTTTAAAAATTTCATTAAAACTCCTCAAAAACTTTTTATCATTATATCAATTATAGTATAATTAAGCAATTTTATTTGGAGTAATTTTTGTGAAAAGTTTAGCTATTGCATTTACTGGTCCTAGCGGAAGTGGCAAGACTACTTTAATTGAAAAGATATCACTAAAACTAACTCCAAAATATAATGTATCAATAATCAAACACGACCCCTCAAACAAAGCCACATTTGATACAAAAGGTAAAGATAGCTATAGATTTTTTCAAACTGGAGCCAATGTAGCAATAGTATCAAATGAAAAAACAGCTATCTTTAAACACAAAAGCTCAAATATGAGTGAATTAATTAGCTACTTAAAGCCATTTGATATATTGATGGTTGAGGGGCTTAAAAATTGGGATTTACCTAGAATTGGAGTTTTTAGAAATAAAATAGAAAAAGAGTATCTTCCATATTTAAATGCAATAGCAATTGATAATTCTATTGATAAAGAAGAAATTAAAGATTTAGATGTAGATATTTTAGATTTAAATAATATTGATATGATTATAGAGTATATTTTCAAACATTCAAAAAAAGTATAGGAGAGCTAATGGATAGTATATTTAATAAAATTGAAGAGATTGCATTTTTAATAGATGATTTAATTAAAAATGGAGAGAGTGGATATACACAAAACTCTAATGCAACAGGTGATACTCAGTTAAAACTAGATGTAATGAGTGATGAGATAATAGAGCAAGAATTTAAAAAACTTGATAATATTAAAGCAATCATTAGCGAAGAGAAAGAAGATAAACTCGAACTTAACAGTAATGGAGAGTATATAGTTTGTTATGACCCGCTAGATGGTTCTAGTATTGTTGATTTCAATCTATCTGTAGGCTCAATTTTTGGTATATACAAAGATGGATTAGACGCTAAAAACTTGGTAGCATCAGTTTATATAGTATATGGTCCAAGAATTGAAATGGTTCAAACAATCAAAGGCTCAAAACCAAAACACTACAGAGCATTTGAGAAAAAATTTAAATTTATAAAAGAAATTTCAATGGAAGAAAAAGGCAAAATAAATGCCCCTGGAGCTACTCAGAAAAATTGGTATCCTCACCACAAAAAATTAGTTGAAGAGCTATTTAATCAAGGATATAGATTAAGATATAGTGGCGGGATGGTTCCAGATTTGCATCAAATACTGCTAAAAGGCGGTGGATTATTTAGTTATCCAGGAACTACAGATAAACCAAAAGGCAAATTAAGAATGTTATTTGAAGTAATTCCATTTGCTCTTACATATATTGAAGCTGGAGGAGATGCTATAGATGATAGAGGTGTATCTTTATTAGATATATCACCATCTTCATTGCACGATACAACTCCATGCTTTTTTGGCTCTACATATGAAATATCAAAAGTAAGAGAGGCTTACAATGTCTGAAAAAGATACCAAAGATAAATGGGAATTAGCTCTTGAAGAAAAATTAATAGAATTAAAAGAATGTCAAGAAAAACATGGAGTAAAAAGCTGTATGAAGTGTGAAAAAATAATAGGTTGTGAAATTAGAAATATGTATGTAAATGCAGTATATGAGAGTATGAATAAAGGAACTGGCGGTGGATTTGAATTTTAAGGAGATAGTATGAATGAAAAAGATTTAAAACTAATAAAAGAATCAATCAGAGTAATACCAGACTTTCCAAAACCTGGAATTGAATTTAAAGATATTACTACCCTACTTAATAATAAAGAAGCTTATAATACTTTAATATCGCATCTAGTAGATAGATATAAAAATTACGATTTAGATTATATTGCAGGAATTGATGCAAGAGGATTTATTTTTGGTGCAGCTTTGGCTTCACACCTAAATTTAGGTTTTGTGCCTATTAGAAAAAAAGGCAAACTTCCATATACAACAGTTTCTCAAAAATACTCTTTAGAGTATGGATATGATACTATAGAAGTTCATATTGATGCCTTTGAATCAGATAAAAAAGATGGAGCAAATGTATTACTTATAGATGACCTTTTAGCAACTGGTGGCACTGCATCTGCTGCAGAACAACTTATTCAAAGAGTTGGAGCTAATTGTGTTGAATCTTGTTTTATTATAGAGCTAACTTTTCTAGAGGGCTCTAAAAAATTAAACTCTCCAATATATTCTATTATCAAAGAGTAAATAAGCACTCAAGCTTATTTACAAAAATTATTTATCCAGCTTTTCTCTTATAATCTCATTTGCAATTTTTGGATTTGCCTTACCATTTGTAGCTTTTAAAACTTGCCCTACAAAAAATCCAAATAGTTTTTTATTTCCTGCTTTATATTGTTCAAATTGTTTTTTATTGTTATCAATCACCTCATCTACAATTTGTTCAATCATTTTTGGATCACTTATTTGCTCTAAGCCTTGCTCTTTTACAATAACTTCAGGCTCTTTCCCACTATTTGACATCATTTCAAAAACATCTTTTGCTATTTTTGATGAGATTACACCCTCATCAATCAATCTAGCCAAACTTGCAATATTATTTGGTGTAAACTTTATATCATCAAAATTCTTATTTTTTAACTCTTTTGATACCTCATTTGTAACAATATTAGCAATTGTTATTGGGCTATCATACTCTTTTAAAGCACTATTAAAAAACTCATATAATCTAAGCTCCCTAGCTAATATATTTGCTAACTGCTTATTTAAGTTGTATTTACTAATCAATTCATCATAAATCTTTTGCTCTTCTTGATTAAGTGATGCCATTTCTCCACTTTTGTTTGGTTTTTTAGCATCATTTTTAGTAGTCTTTTTAGGAGAGATATTTTGTTTGACTTTTTTAGACCAAGAGTCTTTTAGGCTAACGATTTTATTAAACACAGGCTTATCTTGAGTATAATCTATCGGCTCTTTATAAAAATATCCTTCTCTTTCAAACTGAAATCTCTCTTCTTCACTCTCAACAACAAATGGCTCAACTAAAGCACCTTCAATAACCTTAAGAGAATCTGGATTTAAATCTTCTATCCCTTTTGGCATCTCCTCTTTAAACAGCCTATCATAAACCCTAATTTCAGCCTTTTTCGCACTACTCTCCTCTACCCATTGTATTGCACTCTTTACTTTTATGCCACTCTTATCTTCTCCACTTTTAGAATCTGGATAATACCTAACCTTTAGCTCAACTATCTTTCCATTTTCATCTCTAATTGCATCTTCATACTCAATTATATAAGCATACTTTAATCTAACCGGTTGAGTTGGAGTAAGCCTAAAATATCCTTTAGGTGGATTATCACTAAAATCATTTCTATCAATATATATATTTTTAGAGAAAATAAGCTCTCTACTACCTTCTTTTGCAATATCAGAAGGATATAATGAAGCTTCAATCTTTTCAAAATCTTTATCATAATTTGTTATAGTAACCTTAATTGGGTCTAAAACAGCCATAACTCTTGGAGCCTTTTGGTTTAAGTCATCTCTAATTGAATGCTCTAACTGTGCTACATCTACAATAGAATTAGCCTTTGAGACACCTATCTCCTCACAAAAATTAATAATTGATTCAGGAGTATATCCTCTTCTTTTATATCCAGCTATTGTAGGTAGTCTTGGGTCATCCCATCCATTTACATAGCCACCCTCTACAAGCTCTAAAAGCTTTCGTTTACTCATTACTGTATAATTCATATTTAATCTAGCAAATTCATATTGATAAGGTCTTGGAGGCTTAAGATTTAGAGTATCTAGCAACCAATCATAAAACTCTCTATTATTTTCAAACTCAAGAGTGCAAAATGAGTGTGTAATACCCTCGATATAATCTGATAATGGGTGAGCAAAATCATACATTGGATAAATAGACCATTTAGAACCGGTTCTATAATGGTTTGAATTTTGTCTTATTCTATACAGCAAAGGGTCTCGCATCTTCATATTTGGAGAACTCATATCAATCTTAGCTCTTAAAATATGCTCTCCATCTGCAAACTCACCATTTCTCATTCTCTCAAATAGCTCTAAATTCTCTTCAACACTTCTATTTGCAAATTTACTTCTCTTACCTGGAGTCTTTATAGTGCCTCTAAGCTCTCTCATCTCCTCTTCACTTATACTATCCACATATGCCTTACCCATCTTAATTAAATCAATAGCCCAATTATAAAGCCTCTCAAAATAATCAGAAGTAAACCTAACATCCCCATTCCACTCAAATCCAAGCCACTCTACAGCCTCTTTTAAAGCCTCAACATACTTCATATCTTCAGTATCTGGGTTTGTATCATCCATTCTTAGATTACACTTACCATTATAATCTCTAGCAATCCCAAAATTCAAAACAATAGATTTAGCATGACCAATGTGTGGAAAACCATTTGGTTCAGGAGGAAATCTTGTAACTACCTCTTTATATTTGCCACTTCTTAAATCATCTTCTACAATTTTTCTTAAAAAATCTTTTTTAACCATATGCTATTTAACCCTTCGATTCTAATTAATCGCAATTATACTAAAATATTACTTTGAAGGTCTCAAA
>CAYPVY010000045.1:0-9010 GCA_964414305.1 uncultured Nitratifractor sp. | reverse complement strand
GGTATTTAAGCTCTAAAGAGTCTTTGATTCATACACATAAATTAAGAGAAGTTTGCACAACTCTTTTGATAGGTGGCAATACAGTAAGAGTAGATAGACCAACACTTGATTGTAGATTTATAAAAAAATCTCCACCAGATATATTTATATATTCAAAAAAAGATAATTTTGATAGGGATATCGCTCTGTTTGGCATTGAAAATAGAGAGGTTAAGATAGGAGATAATTTAGATTTTTTAAATAGACCTGGTTTGATTTTGGTAGAAGGTGGAGAAGGTATGATGAATGCCTTAAAAGATAGAATAGATTGGCTTTTGATATATCAAACACCTAAAATAAAGTCAAATTCACAATCTTACTATTTAGATTGGGATTTAGAGTATATAGATAATATTAAGTTTAAAGATAATATTGATATATTGCTTTGGTATAGAAATAAAGAGCATAATCTTAAAAGCAAAAAGATATAATTTTAATAATAAATATATGGAGTATATATGAAAAAGACAATTACAGTAATAGATACATTTGCATTCTTTTTTAGAGCCTATTTTGCTTTGCCTCCTCTAAAGAGTAGTGATGGCTTTCCAACTGGTTTGCTAACTGGTTTTATAAATTTTATAAATCAACTTCAAAAAGAGCATTCAACAGATTATATTATATTTGCTCTTGATTCAAAGGAAGGAAGCTTTAGAAAAGAGATTTATCCAGAATACAAAGCTAATCGTCCAGAGCCACCTGAAGATTTAGTAAAACAATTAAGTGTAGCCATAGAGTGGATAGATAAAATGGGCTTTAAGACTCTTAGCAAAGATAGATATGAAGCTGATGATGTGATAGCAACAGTTATGAGGTTTGCTAAAGAGCAAGATATTGAGGGTAAGATGGTTTCATCTGATAAAGATTTGTATCAATTAATATATGATGATCAAGTATATCTATACGATTGGGTGAAGCGCAAACCTATAAAAGAAGAAGATTGTATAAAAAAATTTGGTGTTCCACCTAAATATTTTGTTGATTTTCAAGCATTAATTGGTGATAGCTCAGATAATATTCCAGGTGTTCCAGGTATTGGACCAAAGACTGCATCAAAGATAATATTAGAGTATCATACGCTTGAAGATATCTATGAAAATATTGAAAAGATTGGAACTCCTAGAATTAGAAAGCTTTTGCTTGAGAATAAAGATAAGGCATTTTTATCAAGAGAGCTTGTAAAGCTAAGAGATGATATTTTTGAGAGTTTTGATTTATCTCAATTTGTTTTTGAAGATAAAAATTATTTAAGTGCATTGATTGATGAGTTTAAAAAATATGATATGAATCATGCAATTAAATTAGCTAGTAATAATGAAAATCAAGAAAATCAAGAAAATCAAAAAATTGAAGAAGAGCCTAAAAAGCTTGAGTTTAAAGCCACTTTACTTGATACAAAAGATAAGCTTAATAATATAATAAAAAAGATTGATAAAGATACTATTGTGGCTTTTGATACTGAGACTACATCTTTAAATACAAAAGAGGCTAAGCTTGTTGGATTCTCATTTGCACTTAATGAAGATGAGGCTTATTATGTTCCTATTGCTCATAACTATTTGGGTGTAGGGGAACAAATAAATATAGATGATGCAAAAGAGGCAATTGAGACTATTTTAGAAGCTAAGGTTGTAGGACAAAATCTAAAATTTGATTTTGAGGTTTTAGTAAATAGTCTAGATATAAATCTACCTATACCATATGCTGATACTATGATTTTGGCTTGGCTACTTGACCCTGGAAGTAGAGTAGGGCTAGATGCATTGGCTAAAAAGTTTTTTAATTATGAGATGATATCTTATTCTAAAACAGTTAAAAAGGGAGAAGATTTTTCATCTGTAACTATAGAAGAGGCTACACTCTATGCTAGTGAAGATGCTTGGATGAGCTTGAAACTATATAATAAGCTAATTAATATATTTAAAAATTTTGCATTAGAAGAGTTATTAAAAGAGGCAAATAGTGTAGAGTTTCCTTTTATTTTGGTTTTAGTAGATATGGAGGAGATTGGAATTAAGGTAGATATTGAGTATTTGGAAGATTTTAAAGAGTTTTTAATTAGGGAACTAAGTGAATTGAGCTCAAAAATATATGAGTTAGCAGGTGGAGAGTTTAATATCCGCTCAACCCAGCAACTAGGCAATATTTTATTTCAAAAATTAGGTTTAAAGGGTGGCAAAAAAACAAAAACTGGCTATAGCACAAATGAAGCAGTTTTAAATTCACTTAAAAATGAGCATGAAATAATAAAAGAGATTTTAAGTTATAGAGAGAGGCAGAAAATACTTAGCACCTATGTTGAACCACTAATAAAACTTGCAAAAAAAGATAAAAATAATAGAATTTATACTACATTTTTACAAACAGGAACTTCAACTGGAAGGCTTAGTTCAAAAGACCCAAATTTACAAAATATACCAGTAAGAAGTGAGCTTGGAAGAAGGGTAAGACGAGCTTTTGTAGCAAAAGAGGGATATAGTTTGGTATCTATTGATTATTCTCAAATTGAGCTTAGACTTCTTGCACATTTTAGTGGAGATAAGGCTTTAAAAGAGGCATTTGAAGAGGGCAAAGATATACATCTTGAGACTGCTATAAAATTATTTGGCAAAGATAAAGCAAAAGAGAAGAGAAATTTTGCAAAATCTATAAATTTTGGTCTTTTGTATGGGATGGGTAGTAGAAAATTATCACAAGAGCTAGGTATATCTACAAAAGAGGCAAAAGAGATTATTGAAAATTATTTTGCAGCTTTTCCTACGGTTAAAAATTATTTAGAATCTATACAAGAGAGTGTAAAACAAAAAGGGTATGTTGAGACTCTTTTGAAAAGACGCCGTATATTTGATTATGAAAATGCAAATGCAATGGGTAAGGCAGCAATATTAAGAGAAGCTGTAAATACTGTATTTCAAGGAAGTGCTGCTGATTTAATAAAACTTTCTATGTTAGATATTGATACATTAATTAAAGAAGAAGATATAGATGCATCTATTTTGCTTCAAATACATGATGAATTGATATTTGAGATAAATAGTAACATAGCTCAAGATATATCTAAAAGGTTTAGTTATATAATGGAAAATATTTATGAGTTAAATGTTAAGTTAAAATGCTCTGTTTCAATAGCAAAAAGTTGGGATAAACTTAAATAAATATAAATAAAAATGTATGGTTTTTTTGGTTTATATTAAAAGAAGAGAAATAGAGTATAATGACAAAAAAATTATAATAATAAATTAAAGGCTATATATGATAAATAAACTACTTTCTATGAAGGCAGCAGTATTGGTTATGCTAATTTTTGCTGCTTCTATTGGATATGCTACTTTTATAGAAAATGATTATGGAACACAAACTGCAAGAGCTTTAATATATAATGCAAAATGGTTTGAAATATTATTATTATATTTCATAGTGATTTTAACATATAATATTTTTAAATTTAAGATGTATAAACGCCAAAAATGGGGACAGTTTATTTTGCATCTAGGGTTTATAATGATAGCAGTTGGTGCAGTAATTACTAGGTATATTGGGTATGAAGGGGTATTGCATCTAAGAGATAAACAAGTTAGTAATAAAATGGTAAGCGATTATATGAATCTATCTTTACATATTAAAGATGGTAATAAAAGATATGTTTATGATAAAAAGTTAGAGTTATCTTCTATGACTAAAAATAGTATGCAAGAGAAGATAAAAGCTAATAATAAAGAGATTGATATAAAACTGTTAAAATATCTACCTACTGCTAAAGAAGAGTTAATAGAAGATGCAAATGGAACATCGTATATAGAAATGATGGTATCTTCTATGGGTAGCAGAGGAGAGATAAAGCACTTTAAAGAAGGAGAAGTTTATGATTTAGGAGGTGGCAAAAAGCTATCTTTTAACTCAAATCAAAAAGGTGATATCAATATAATAAAAGATGGAGACAAATTATATTTAGAGACTAATAGTAGTTTAAGTGCTTTATCTATGGCTACTAAAGAGAGTAAAACTCTAAATGCTGGTAAAAATGAGCTTAAAAAGAGATATATGTATTCTTTAAATGGTGTTAATTTCGTATTAAAAGATTATAAACCTAAGGCAAAGCTAAAATATATTTCTCCATCTATAAAGAGTGGTGGAAAATACCCTCAAATGATAGAACTTTTAGTAAAAAGTGGTAAAGAGTCTAAAATCGTAAGACTTTTTGGTAGAAAATCAATTGTTGGTGATATAAAGCATATAAAAATAAATGGTTTGGATTTGGGATTACAATATGGTGCAAAAATTATTGAGTTGCCTTTTTTTGTTAAGCTTGATAAATTTGTTTTAGATAGATATCCAGGCTCTATGAGTCCTTCATCATATTCTAGTTTTGTAACCATTATTGATAAAGAAAAAAATAAAAACTTTAAATATCATATATATATGAATCATGTATTAGATTATAGAGGATATAGATTTTTTCAAAGTTCATATGATATGGATGAGAAAGGAAGTATTTTGAGTGTAAATCATGATCCAGGAACAATTCCTACATATATAGGTTATCTTATGCTTGTTATTGGCTTTTTGTGGAGTTTCTTATCTGAAAAAGGAAGAATTAAAACTCTATTAAAAAAATTAGATAAATTAAAAAATAGCAACTTAGCAATAGCTATTTTATTTTCTATTTCTTTATACTCATCACAGATAAATGCATCAACTATTGATACATCAAATATTACTAAAGATGAGTTAAAATTAATTAAAAATATCAGCAAAAAACATTCTGAAAAATTTGCAAGATTGATTGTCCAAGAGAGTAGTGGTAGAATGTCTCCTATGGATACTCTAGATTTAGAAATTGTCAAAAAAATATCTGGGAAAAGAGGATTTTTAGGATTAAACTATAATCAAATCTATATTGGTATGCTAACAAAACCAGAGATTTATAATAAGTTAAGAATTGTTAAAATCTCTCACCCTTTGGTAAATAAAAAGATAGGTTTACCAAAAAGTGCTAAATATGCTGCATTTAGTGATTTTTTTGAAGATGGTGGAAAAGGAGATTACAAGCTAAAAAAAGATTTAGAAACAGCTAGAACAAAAAGAGCTGCTGAACAGAGTAAATATGATAAAGAAATTATAAAGATTGATGAGAGACTTAATGTATTGTATATGGCTGAACAAGGTGTTTTGCTAAGAGTATTTCCAAAGCCAAATGACCCAAATAATACTTGGTCTAATCCTTTAGATGCTCTTAAAACCTTTCCTAAAAAAGAGGCAGATTTTGTAAGAAATATTATAAGTAGCTATTTGCAAAGTCTTTTAATAGGTATGAATAAGGGAGATTGGAGTAAAGCTGATAGTGCTTTAGATATTTTGAAGAAATATCAAGAGTTTTATGGCTCTAAATTAATACCTCAAAAAGATAAAGTTGAAACTGAAATTTTATATAATAGAATAGATATATTTAAGTGGTTGATTATACCTTATATATTAATTGGTATGGTTCTTTTAATTATGGCATTTATATCTATTATTAAGCCATCTATTAATATAAAATTGATAACTAAAGTTGTAGCATATTTGTTAGTAATCACTTTGATTATTCATACTATTGGCTTGATAGTTAGATGGTATCTTGCCGGTCATGCACCTTGGAGTAATGCATATGAATCAATACTTTTTATTGCTTGGGCAACAGCATTAGCAGGATTTGTATTTGCTAAGCGTTCACCTCTTTCTTTTGCTGCAACCTCAATTCTTACTGGTATATTTTTACTAGTAGCCTGGATAAGCGACCTAAATCCACAAATTACAAATCTTGTGCCAGTTTTGAAATCGTATTGGCTAATGATTCATGTAGCAGTAATTACATCTAGTTATGGTTTCTTAGGACTAGGAGCATTGCTTGGTATGTTTGTTTTACTTTTAATGATTATCAATAAAAAAAGAAGCGAAGGAAACATTGTAAATGCAATCAAAGAATTAACAATAATTAATGAGATTACACTTTTTATTGGTCTTGCTCTAATAACTATTGGAAATTTTCTAGGTGGTGTATGGGCTAATGAATCTTGGGGTAGATATTGGAGTTGGGACCCAAAAGAGACTTGGGCAGCAGTAACCATCTTGGTATATGCAGCTATTTTACATATGAGATTTATAAAAAAATTAAACTCTATTTATGCATTTAATGTTGCAGCAGTTTTAGCATATTTTAGTGTGATAATGACATACTTTGGAGTAAATTATTATTTAAGTGGTATGCACTCTTATGCTGCTGGAGACCCTGTGCCTATTCCTGTTTGGGTATATTTTGCAGTGGCTGGGGTATTTGCTTTGATTGGTATATCCAGGTTTTATAAGATTGATGCAAAACTGTAATATAAAATGAAATCTATAAAAGATAGATTAGATAAAGAGTTGGCTTTTAGAGATAGTGAGTTTGAACTATCTTATGATAAGCCAGACCCTCTTATGGTGGCAAAGAGATATAAAGATGAATATATTTCTTTAATATGTGCTCTATTTGCATACGGTAATGCAAAATTAATTGTAAAATTTTTAGATAGTTTAGATTTTTCTCTTTTGGATGAGAGTGAAGATAAAATTGCCAAAGAGCTTAAAAATCACTATTATAGATTTCAAAAACCTCAAGATGTAATTGATATTTTTATAACAATAAAAAGGCTTAAAAGCTTAGATAGTATAGAAAATATAGTATATAGTGGTTATAAAAAAGAAGAGTCTTTAATAGACGGCTTATGGAATCTGATTGATAAAATTAGAAGTTTGCATCCAAGTAATACTCACGGATTTAATTTTTATTTTTTAAAGAGTAATCCAAAAATTAAAGGTGCTGGAACATATAAGAGATATTTTATGTATTTTAGATGGATGGTTAGAAGAGATAATCTTGATATGGGGCTTTGGAATAAAATTGATAAAAAAGATTTAATTATGCCTTTGGATACTCATACTTTAAATATCTCAAGAAAATTAGGGCTTCTAAAAAGAAAATCAAATGACCTTCAAGCTGCAATTGAGCTAACTAATACTTTGAGAAGCTTTGATGCACAAGATCCAATAAAGTATGATTTTGCTTTGTATCGTATTGGACAAGAAGGAATTTTATAGTATTATTACATTATGAAAAAAGTTTTATTTTTAATACCAGTTACAATTTTGGCAAATCAAGAGTTATCTTTATTAGATGAATACCATATTAAAATCTCAAAGTGGATACTAGATAAAAGTGATGCAATCGATAGATATCTATCTGGAGAAAATGATGATAAGAATTTAAGCAATACTAAGCTTACACTCTCTTATGAGATAGGTAGTGACAATAAAGGAAAAATATCTAATAATTTTGATTTCTCTTTATCATTAAATTTACCTAGATTCCAAAAAAAGAGCCAATTAATTTTTGAAAAGGTTATTGAAAATAGAGGAGTTATAGGAAATAGCGAATCACTTCTTTCAAAAAGTGATTCGAATAAAACTGAAAATAACTATAACTTAGCTATTAGATTTAGTCAATGGCATGGCAAAAAATCTTCAATAAATTTTGCAGGTGGAGTTAGATTTAGCACTAGAACAGTTATAGAGCCATATGTTGGATTTAATCTAGGATACAATATTATAAGTAATGAAAAAACAGAATTTAATGTTAAAAATAGCTTTAGATACTATTTAGCTGGAGAGTGTAAAAATATCTTATCTTCTCAATATTTATATAATTATAGAGATGATATTTTGCTTGGATGGTTTGGTAGTTTTACATATTCAAATAAACTTTCTAATCAATATTTAAGATCAGAATTTATTTATCATAAAGTTATTAATGATTATAAATTTTATAGAATTGGTTTGATAGGTAATGCAAAATTAACTCATTTTAAACACTTTAGAAAAAATGATTTTGAGATATATTTTAAATATCACGATAGGTATAAAAATAAAAAGTGGCTCTCATATGAAGTAACTCCTTTTGTTGATTTAAAAAGAGATTATGACTATCATACTTCATATGGAATAAGGTTGAAGGTAAGTGCTACATTTGGTGGAATAAAGGATATTTTTAATAAAAAATAGATCTAGTTTTGTAACTTTTTTCATCATATTAAAAAATTGCTTGATATAAGAGTAGATAATCTAATAAATTTATAGCTTCCTTAGCTATTTTTTGCTATAATCGCATCAATTTTATATAGGAGAGCTTATGGAAGAGACTATATTTACCTTTATAGGTTCAATTTTTGGTCATGGGGATTTGCAAGTTATTGGTCATTTGATTCTTGTAGCATTAATAATCTTATTTATAGCATACTTAGCTACTAAAAAACTTACAGTAGTTCCAAGAGGTATGCAAAATGTTATGGAGTTGTATTTAGGTGGTGTTTTATCTATGGGAAAAGATGTAGTTGGCGAAAAATATGCTAGAAAATATCTTCCTTTGGTAGCTACAATTGGTTTATTTGTATTTTTCTCAAACCTTATAGGTATTATTCCTGGGTTTGAATCTCCTACAGCTAATATTAATGTTACTTTACCATTAGCGATTGCAGTATTTATCTATTATAATTTTGAGGGTATTAGAAAAAATGGTGTTGTTAAATATTTCAAACACTTTTTAGGTCCTGTTCCATTACTTGCACCATTGATGTTTCCAATCGAGATAGTTTCACACTTTTCAAGAATTATCTCTTTATCTTTCCGTCTTTTTGGTAATATAAAAGGTGATGACCTGTTCTTGTGGGTATTATTGATGCTAACACCTTGGATTATACCTTTGGTTCCTTTTGCTATGCTAAGCTTCATGGCTGTATTGCAAACATTTATATTTATGATATTAACATATGTATATCTTGCAGGTGCTGTTTTGATGGATGAGCATGAAGAGCCTCAAACACCAGCAGAGGAGATGGCTGTAAACGCAGCTGTATAGTATGCATTTAACTCCTAAGTATATCAATATACTTTTAAATAT
>CAYPVY010000044.1:0-9236 GCA_964414305.1 uncultured Nitratifractor sp. | reverse complement strand
ATGTATCTTTGTTCATCGCACACTTAAATGCAACTACATTCCCAACACCGCCTGCACCAATAATAAGAGTGTTATTTTTACTCATATTTAATCCTTAGATAGATATTTAAAAATTCCATATTTATACTCTTTGCCATTTAGTATATAGTAAAAATCATTAAAGTTATTTACAATTCTTAAAAAGTCTTCTTTGGCTTCTGGTGTAGAAACAATCAAAAGCCTATCACTTACCTTAACTTCATAATGCTCATCAGGAAGTATTGTAACCTCTTCTTTTCTATTTTTTACTAATAAAAATTCAATATTTGCTCTTTTATTCCTATCATCTAATGACCTAGCTAATAATCCTAAATTTATAGAATTATTTTCATCTTCTTTTAGATAATTATATAATGCATAGGCTTGAGATTTAGATACTCTTATCTCAAAGAGTTCAATCTTCTCTCCAACAGAATTTTTTATTTTATTTAAAACTTCTTTACCCCATTCATCATCTTGTTTATAGATATATTGCAAAAATTTATATGCAAGTGGCATTGAAACTAATTTATGAGCATGTTCAGCTATTACTTCTTCTAATATATATACTCTATCAATTTTTGCAGATTGAAAAATAGTAATATCATCAAGAGTATTTTCTCTACCAATAGTGTATATATCTGGATTTATTTTTTTTGCAGTTAATAGAATTGTTAGATTAATCAAATCATCTTTTGTAGCTGCTACTATAGCACTAGCTTCTTTTACTCCAGCTTCTATTAACTTTGCATAATCTTCAGCATCTCCAAAGATTGTGCTTTGTTTTTTCTCTTTGTGGAAATCTGATTTTAAATCTATAAATGTGCATTCTACTTGAGCTTTTGTTAATGCTTCTCTTAAGGCTTTTCCCATTCTTCCATAGCCACAAATAATATATTTACCCCTAGGTAATGGTTTATATTCTTTAATATAATCTTTGTGTTCAAAGATTAGCATTTCTAACTGCCATAAATGTGGTGCAGTAAGTGCTAAACCAAATCTATTGGCTACTAAATGGAATGGGTCAATAATATTTTTTATACCTAGATTTTTTAAGTGTTGTGTTTGCTCTTTTGTTGTTGATTTTACTAAAATATTGATGTTTTTATTTAATAGTTTTGCTAGAAGGGCTATTTTTGTATTTTTAAAATCATTTTCAAAAAGTGTAATTAAAGCTTTACAATATTTCTTTTTTATTCCAGCCAATCTTAATATCTCTGGCTTTGTAATATCGCCCTCTATTGCATAAACTTCAGGAATAAAATTCTCTAATTCAAGTTCATCAATTTTTTCTTGATTTTTATCTATGACAACAACTCTTTTTCCATCTTGGCTTAATCTTTTTATTAAATCTTTTGTAGTGTGGTTATAGCCTAAAATAATTACAAATGGCTCTTTGAGGCTTTTTACTTTTTTTGAAAATTTTGTAATTTTTAATTCTGCTAAGAGTTTTTTATCTTGCACTAGAGCTACAATAGTCCCTATTGCATAAAACCATCCAATTACATTGATATATATTGAAAAAAGCACCCATAATCTTTGGGCATAGGTAAATTCATATGGAATTTCTCCAAATCCAATTGTAGATGCCATAAAACTTACAAAATATACAGCATCTAAAAAATTCATATGATATGGTTTGCCATTACTATCAACACCTGGGATTAAAACAAGTCCAATAATAGTAATTGAAAAAGTAATTATTAATACAAGGAAAGGTGTCCGCATTCGGCGGATAATTATCCATAAAATATTATTATGTTCTTCCATACTTAACGCTTAGATTTTAGAGTATCACCAATAAAAAGAATTACAGATACAAAGTTTGCCATCAAAGCTCCACCAGATAATGAAACTATTTCATGAACAGCTACACTATTAGAGTGTATTACATATAAAGATATTCCCCATATAATAGCAGCCATAATTAATTGTAAATCAGCAACTAAGCTAGTGGCTAAAAGAACTGAACCAACTTGAGTTTTATCTCCAAGTTTCATTATTGTAGCTATTAGATTTATTACAATTGCTGCAAAAAGTTCATACTCATTGTGTTGAGATATATCATTTATATCACCATAAAAGAAACCAAAATTTAGAGTCATTGCCATAATGATAAAAAAACCAGCAATTACTTTTTGTGTATTCATTCTCCATCCTATATAGAAATTATAGTAGTAATTATATCTCAAATTTTAATAAAAATATATATTTGTTTATAAAATTATGGATTTTTTTAATAAATAGGAGGTAATTTAATGTATAATTTTATAATTGTAATTTAAAGGCTTTAAATGATTGATGTTGATAATGAACTTATTGAACATATGAGTTCTCCAAATAATTATGGAAGAATAGATAATCCAGATAGTATAGGTATTGGTCAAAATCCTCAAAATAATGAAAAGGTTTTAATCTATATAAATATAGATAAAAAAGATAAAGATTTTTATATTAAAGAAATTAAATTTGAAGCAATTGCATGTATGACTACAGTTGTAGCTGGTTCTATAATAACAAAAGAGGCTTTAGGATTGTCTTTTGATAAAGTAGAAGAGCTTATAGCCGTTACTTTAGGAATGCTAGATAGTGTTCCACCTGAACAAGCTGCTTGTTCAGAGATTGTTGCTTTGGCATTAAAGGCTGCAGTAGATGGCTATTTAAGATATCTTGAAAATGGCAATAAAGATACATTAATTTATAACATACAACAAAGTTGTTCACCACAGTTTGAAAATAGCAATCAAGGAGAATAGATTAAATGAGAGATATATTAGAAAAAACGCATGAATTATGGCTTGTAACTTTAATGGCATCATTTATGAGTAAGAAATGTGATAATAAAAGAGTTTTAAATGATTTTAGTGATTTGATGTTTAGGCATTTTACTTGGATAGAGAGATTATTAATTAAAAAAAATATAGAGTATGATTACGATAGAGAACAAATACCCATAAAGGTTGATAATAGTAAAATAATATTTAATAACATTATTGCTCGTATTAATACTTTGGAGTTAATATTGGCTTCTTTGGATGATGAAGATTTGAAATTTAGAATATTAAAAGATTATGATTATATTAAATATGTAGTATCAAATTTAGAGCCAGAAGAGGTAACAGCTTTTAATGCTAATAGAAAATATAAAGATTTAAAACTCTCAAAAGAGGCAACAGATGCTTTAACACTTTTTTTGTTTGAAGAGAGTTATAAGGAGTATGAGTTGATAATGATTTATAACTATCTTAAAGCTCATAGCAGTGAAGATTATTTAAATAAAATTTTTCAAATCTTAGTTGATGAGAGCTTTTTTCACTTAAAGAGCTTTGGAGAGATGATGGCACAAATGGGAATATTGGGTGTTCCAAGAGTTATACATAAATCATTATATCAAATAGATGATGTTGTTCAATTTTTAAAAGATGGAATAGATGAAGAGTTAGCTGCTAAAGAGCAATGTTTAGAGTTATCTAATGCTGTTGGCAAAGATAGTGAAGAGTTATCAAGATTTTTTGATTTTATAAATTATCAAGAAAATTATCATATATCTTTAATGAAAGATGCATTAAAGTTTTATGAACAAAAGGAGAAGAGTTGAGGAATCATTATACTTCAATTATATCAAGAGTATTTGGTAAATTTGCATCAAAAGAGTTTCCAAAAACTATACAAAATATCATAAATAATAGTTATGTGAAATTAATGGGACTTGATATGAGAAATTTTGCTCCAGCAAATAGCTATAAAAGCTTAAAAGATTTATTTATTAGAGAGCTAAAAAAAGAGCCAATTATTGATGCAAGAATTACTTCAGTTATATCTCCTTGTGATGCTAAAATTATTGATTATGGCGTGATAAAAAATAATCAAGCTTATCAAATTAAGGGAATGGAGTATAATACAAATGAGTTAATTGGAGAAGAGTATAGTGATAATTTTACATTGATAGAGGGTGGAGAGTATATAAATTTTTATCTATCTCCAAAAGATTATCATAGATATCATATGCCTTTTGATGTTAAAGTATTATCCTTGCTTTATATACCTGGCAAATTATATCCTGTAAATATGCCACTATTAAAGAGTAAAAAAAATCTATATATTGAGAATGAAAGAGTTGTTATTGAAGTATTAGATAGGTTTAATCATAGACATTTTATTGTTTTAGTTGGTGCTTTAAATGTAGGAAAGATGGTGGTTACTTTTGAAGAGAAGATTAAAACAAATATAGATAAGTCAAAAAGAGTTTTTATAAAATATCAAGAGCCAAAAATTTTAAAAAAAGGTGAGCTTTTTGGTTGGTTTGAGATGGGCTCAACCATAGTTATGCTTAGTCAAAAAGATGCAATTAAATATAGTGTTGAAATAGGAAATAAAGTATCTTTTGGAGATGTAATAGGAGAGCTTAATGAATATTAAAGAGATTGAAGAGTTTGCCCAATATAGAACAAAAGCTAGAGCATATTTTTGTTATATGTTAAGTAGGTCTTTACCAAATAGGGTGCCTGGTATTACACTAAAAGATTTAAAGATTGCACTTCGCTCAATAAATAAAACAATAAAAAATATAGAGGCAATGTATATTTTAGATAGTGAAGGAAGGCAAGTTATAAATACAATAAGTCTAGATAAAAGATACTCAAGAAAAGGGCAGGGGGAGAATAGGTCTAAGAGAGCATATTATTATAAAGTTTTAAAAGAGAGAAGATGTGTATTAACAGACCCTTATCCATCAATAAAAAGTAATAAACTTATTGTAACTGTGGCATATCCTATTTTTAATGATAAAGATGAATTAATTTATATAGTTTGTATTGATATTGCATTAGAGAAAGTTTTAGCAATGATAAATATTGCTTCAATAGATTCTCTAAGTGGTAAATTTATGAAATATATATATGCTGCTTTTACAGTAGCACTATTTTTTGTAGCAATGTTGCTTTTTGTAAAGGGGGTTTATAGTTTTTTTGAGTTAGGAGTTAGGTTTTATGAAATAGATGTAAAAAATGTATTTGAATCTACAATTCTTCTAACTCTATCTTTGGCAATATTTGATTTAGTTAAAGCTATGTTTGAAGAGGAGGTTTTAGGAGAGCATCATAAAGAAAAAAGTGATGATATACATAAAACTATGGTTAGATTTTTAGGTTCAATTATTATAGCTTTAGCTATTGAAGCTCTAATGCTTGTATTTAAATTTGCTCTTACAGATTCAAGTAAACTAAAGTTTGCTGTAATGCTTATTTTAGCAATTACGGCACTCCTTATTGGTTTGTCAATATATATAAAATCTTTACATAAAAAAGAGAAGTAATGCTTGTAATATTTGATATGGATGGAACTCTTACTGAGAGTTCTACACTATTGGCAAACTCTATAAATTATGTTAGAAAAGAGATTGGCTTAGAGCCATTATCAAAAGATATAATAATCAAAGAGATAAATAATCCAGATTGCAATATGCCAAAATTTTTCTATAATCTTGAGAAAATTGAGCCTATACATGAGAAGTTATTTTCTCAATACTATACAAATAATCATAATAGGGAGCAAGAGTTATTTGAAGGTGCAAAAGAACTTTTAGAGTATTTAAAATCAAATAATATCAATATAGCTTTAGCAACAAATGCATATAAAAAATCAGCCATCGAGACGCTAAAACATCTAGGCATAATTGATTATTTTGATGAAGTTGTTGGTTTTGATGATGTAAAAGAGCCTAAACCTTCTCCTCAAATGTTACAAAAAATATTAACTTCACTTAATAAAAAAGAGAATGAAACAATTTTTGTAGGTGATAGCAAAAGAGATGAAATAGCTGCAAAAAGGGCAAACATCAAGTTTATAGATGTATCAAAAAAAGATAGTAATTTTTTGTTAGAATATGTTAAACCTAAAATAGAAGAGTATTTTAGTATAATTTCATAACTTAATTTTTTGAGGTGTATTATGTTAGAGAAGAGTCAAAAAGCATTTAAAGAAGCATACAAAGTAATTCCAGGCGGTGTAGATTCACCAGTTCGTGCATTTAGTAGTGTGGGTGGAACTCCTCCATTTATTGATAGGGGTGAGGGGGCATATTTATATGATATTGATGGTAATAGATATATTGATTATGTTCAAAGTTGGGGTCCGCTAATTTTTGGACATTGTGATAAAGATATAGAAGAAGCAGTAATAAAGACTGCAAAAAAGGGTTTGAGCTTTGGTGCTCCAACACAACTTGAAACTGAACTTGCAAAAGAGATTGTATCTTTATTTGACACAATTGAAAAAGTTCGTTTTGTAAATTCAGGAACAGAAGCTGTAATGAGTGCCTTAAGACTTGCTAGGGGATATACTAAAAAAGATGATATAGTTAAGTTTGCAGGATGTTATCATGGGCATAGTGATTCACTACTTGTTCAAGCAGGTAGCGGTGCAGTTACATTTGGAAGCCCAAGTAGTCCAGGAGTTCCCGAAGATTTTACCAAACATACACTTCTTGCTACATATAATGATTTAGATAGTGTTAAAAAGTGCTTTGAAGATAGTGATAATATAGCTTGTGTAATAATAGAGCCAATAGCTGGTAATATGGGTTTGGTTCCAGCTGATGAAGAGTTTTTAGAAGGCTTAAGAGAGCTTTGTGATGAGCATGGTGCATTACTTATTTTTGATGAGGTGATGAGTGGTTTTAGAGCCTCTTTGAGTGGCGCACAAGGTATTAGCCAAGTAAAGCCAGATATAGTTACTTTAGGTAAGGTAATAGGTGGTGGAATGCCTGTAGGTGCTTTTGGAGCTAGTGAAGAAATAATGAGTCATTTAAGCCCAGAAGGCCCTATCTATCAAGCTGGAACTCTAAGTGGTAATCCAGTTGCAATGTCAGCAGGACTTGCAAGTATCAAAAAACTCAAAGCAAATCCAGCAATTTATGTAGAGCTAGGAGCAAAAGCAAAAAGATTGATGCAAGGTTTTCAAGCTGCAGCTGATGCAGAAGAGATACCTTTTGTTACAGATGTAAGAGGTTCTATGTTTGGATTTTTCTTTAGCCAAAAGGTAGTAAAGAATTTTGATGATGCTCAAAATTGTGATACAGAAGCTTTTGCAAAATTTCATCAAGGTATGTTAAAAAGAGGAATCTATTTGGCTTGTAGTGCTTATGAGACTGGATTTATTAGCACTGCAATTAGTGATGATATGATTGAAGAGACAATTTTAGCTGCATATGAAGTTATGAGAGAGCTAAGAGACTAATGGAAGAGCCAAAGTTTAAAAAAGTAGTAGTTGCAGCAGATAGCTTGAGTTTGGGGCTATCAATTGTTGTTGCAATTATTATTGGTGTATTATTGGGTCTTGGTATGAAGAAGCTTTTTGGGTATAGTTGGCTCTTTTGGCTTGGAGTTTTTTGGGGAGTAGGTGGAGCAATTTTGAATGTTTATTATGCCTATAAAAAACAGAAAAAAGAGTTAGATGAATTAGCAAATGACCCAAAATATTCAAAAAGAAGATATGATTTAAGTGATGATGAAGAGGATGATTATTAGTGATTTTTGTTAGATTATTAATGTTATTATCTTCTGCACTTATGATTGTTGCTGGATTAATATATCTCAATGGTTCAAAGGATATATTATACTCTTTTGTTATAGGTTTTATTACTTCATCTATTATTCTATTAAGTTCATTTAAGAGTTATAAAAATATAGTTCAAGCTAGAGTAGATACTTTTGATAATAATGAGTTTGATGATAGAGATGCAATTGATAAGCTTGATGACCCATATGCATTATATGAAGATAAAGATATTAGCCAAAATTTAGATATAAAAGATATAATAAAAAAAGAGAAGCAAATATTAAAGAAAAGTAAAAGAGGTCTAAAAAATAGTATAAAAGATAGTGTTTTAGCCTTTAATCCTATGAGATTATTTGCATATTTTATTTTTGTTTTAGGCTTTTTTTATCTATTAAAGAGTTCTAATCTATCAATTATTAGTTATATTTTAGCAATAGGGTTAGCAAATATAATAACTATATCATATCTTATCTATTTTAATAGGAATAAATAGAGTATGAAAAAGAAGTTTCGTATTAAACCTGGATATATTATTTTAGCTTTAATTGCAATTATATATTTTATTATACAAAATCATAATAAAGAACAAAAAAGAGTCCAATTTTATACCAAACAAGTAAAAAATCTTTTAAATAATTTAATAGATGGTAACTATTTCTCTTTTCAAAGCTCTTTAGATAGAGATTTATCTAATAACTTATCTTTAGATGCAATAGATAAATTTTCAAAAGAGATTAATTTATCAAAAGATTATAAAATTCAATTAGATAATATAGATGATGATAATAGAAGTAATATATTAGTTAATGGAAATATTTTAAATAATAAATCCAAGAGTCTAAAATTTTTAATATCATTTAAAGATAAAAACAAAACATTTTATATAAATTCAATTAAAATTAATAACCTTCAATTAAAAAATAAAGTTTCTAATAATATCCTTTTACAATTAGATAATAGCAACTAACTTTTATAATTTTTCTAAAAACTCTTTTACCTTTAACATATCTATATATGCCTCTTTTTTAGAAGTAGGGTTTCTTAGTAAAAAGCTAGGATGAAAGGTTGGCAAAATCATAATATCATCAGATTTAAAAAAGTTACCTCTAACTTGTGAGATTGGAGTGGTATCATTTGTTAAATATCTATATGCAGTTGAACCAAGAGCAACTATTAATTTTGGTTTAATAATCTCTATTTGTTTTTCTAGATATGGTTTACAAGTTAGTGCTTCTTTTGGAGTTGGAACTCTATTGTTTGGTGGGCGGCATTTAACAATATTTGCAATATAAACATCTTCTCTTTTTATATTTAATACATTTTCAATCATTTTTGTCAAAAGTTCACCAGCCCTCCCAACAAAAGGTCTTCCTTTTTCATCTTCTGTAGCTCCAGGTGCTTCTCCTACAAACATCAAATTTGTATTTGGGTTTCCCTCTCCAAATACAATATTTCTTCTGCTTTTACTTAAATCACAAAGATAGCATTCTTTAACAATATTTTTTAGTTGATTTAAATCGTTTGGAAGCTTAATTTCTGCTTCTTTAAACTCTGCTATAGGCTCACTATATTCATAGCCTAAGCCTTTTAGAAAATATAGTTTTTTTAGTTGGAGTGCATTGTATAATCTTTTCATTTTTTATCCAAGAGTAATATTTTAT
>CAYPVY010000043.1:0-9542 GCA_964414305.1 uncultured Nitratifractor sp. | reverse complement strand
GTTAGTTGGATTTTTACAATTGCAATTTCCATTAGAGATAAAAATATTAGAAATTGAACCTTTATCAAACCTTGATTCATCTATCCTATCTTTCAACTTTGCATTATCAATAGATATATTTTTATAATTTTTTACACCCAAAGCATATCTTATTTTAGCTCCTGGAATTCTTTTTGGGTTTGTTGTATTATTTATCGGATCACTTATTACACAAGAACTTTTAACTATTTCTGGTTCACAATGATAAAAGTATTGTTTTGGCACTTTTTGAATACTTCCATTAGGAAGCTGCCAATATAAATAGTAGTTATCACCACCATAATTTTCTTCTTGATAAAAATCTATCTTATGATATCCAGCTTCTACATTAACTTCTATTAAATACTCTGCTTTATTAGCTCTACCATGCCCACCATACCAGCCTGTTATTAGCTTGTTATCAATATAAACCTCAACAGAATCATCCCCATCAACTCCAATTTTGTATCTTCCACTTTGTGGCATATATAAATATCCATCAAAATGACTCCAGTATTTATCATCTCTTCCATATGGATTGCCACTGCCATCAATACTATCTACATATCCACTACCTATTAAATAAGTATTACTTTGTCTTAAATTTTCAAACTCATACCAATCATTAGGATATCTATTGTTATTGTTATATGTAGTCATAGTAATCTTTCTTTTAGGATTTTTACATAAAGCAGATATTGAAGATAAACTCTTTTTGAGCCTATATACTACATCTCTACTTTGATTTATTTTGCTATTATACGAATATTGGTCATAACTATTACTATCTTCTTTTACTCCTATAGTTGCACCATCAATTGAATCTCCATTTGCATCACTATTTTTATCATATCTAAAGATAATTGTTCCATCTTTATATAGAGCTACTTGAAAGCTATAGCTTCCACTTTTATTAAAGTGTGGGACTTTCTCCCAAGATACTACAAAGTGTTTGCCATCTCCGCTACCAACATTTCCATATTTTATTTTACCACCTCTATACAGATTTAAATCATCCCAATATACATATATAGCATTCTCCATAGCATAATTAGAACCAGAGTTTGTAGATAATTTTTTATTTGAATAATGAGCTGCAATACTTCTTTGAAAATTATTACCAAAAGCTCCACCATCTCTAAAATATATAACTCCATTTGATGAAATGATTAACTGATTATAGATCTTACCATTAAAAGGAAAATTAAAACCAATATTTACATGCTCATCTAATGCATCATCAAGAGGTGCAGATGATCTTTGATAATCTTGTGTAAATTCATTATATACATTTTCAAAACCTTGTGAACTATTTTTATTTGATGGTCCAGTCGCTCTAGATAGTGTAGCTAAGCTTCCAAA
Organism: uncultured Nitratifractor sp.; assembly: GCA_964414305.1. GTDB lineage: Bacteria > Campylobacterota > Campylobacteria > Campylobacterales > Sulfurovaceae > JAADEQ01. Next base: position 8,162 of record CAYPVY010000043.1, on the reverse strand, counting down.
CAAAATAGAATTTAATAAAATCAATATTAATACTGCTCTCATCTATTTAATCCAATCTGTAATATTTTTTAAATCATTTTTATCAAACTTAATTCTAAATTTTAGATATACTCTATTGGTATAATTATTTTGAAGGTTAAAATCTCTATCTTGAAAACCATGGATATTATATCCAAGTGTAATATCTGCATTTTCCCATAAATTCTTTGTAATAAATATACCAAAATTATAATCACTATTTTTGGCACTATAACTATGCAATATACCAAATTGGGCACCCAAAGAGATATCATTATATATATCATACTTAGCCCAAAGAGCAAAAAAATCAACTAAACTATCATACTCTTTTTTATCAATATTATCTATAAGATATTTTAAGCCATATTGTGCACCAATTTCAAGTTTCTTTGTTAATTGCCAATTTATATGCAAATTATTTACTAGTTTTAATTTATCCTCACTATCTTCTAAATCTTTTTTTCTATTACTACTTAACTCTAACTTATTAAGAATAGTTATATTAGAATCTCTATATACATATGATAAGTTAGCTTTTGTATCCATTTGCTTACTATTTTTATTTTTATTATCATTAAAATTTACTCCAAATATAATTTCTTGATTTTTATCTAAACTTCTTATATATCCAAATTTAACATTATATTTTTTATCCAAACCTTCATATCTTACCGAAATACCCATATTTGCACTCTGTTTGCTATCTTTATAATTAGCAATTGCATTTAGTGCATCAAAGCTTTTTTTATCTCCTTTTTGTGATATTCCATGCTCATAACCCAAATCCAAACTATATCTTTTTGAAAAAGTAAATTTTTGTTTAAACATTAAAGTATCAAATATTGAATCAATATCTCCGCTATTTTGCATAAGTCTGCTTAATTGTATATTAGCATTTTTCCATGGCTTATAGCTAAAAGCTAAATTTGAATTCCAAGATATATCATCACCTCTATCTTCTCTTGATATAGAAGCTGTTAAATTGCTTTTTTTATTAATCTTATAATTTAAATTTAATATAGAATTATTTGGATTATTACTAGATGCTTCACCTAAAACTTGCTCATGAGTTAGTGAATAGCTAAAGTTTTTATATCTTTTTGATATATTTGAGACAATATAGTTTTTACTTTGAGAGTTACTTTTTTGTCTTCTTAAAGATAGCTTTATAGTGCTATTTTTATCTTTATATGCTAAAGATGTTTGAGCTCTTTTTAAGATAGTATCTCTTGAACTATCTTTATAAACTTCTGCACTTATTGAGTAATTTTTATTTATCTTTTTTTCTACCTCAAAACCAATTTGTTTACTACCATTTAGAGTATCACTAAGTTTTCCTAAACCAAAGCCTTCATCTTGACTTTGATACCAATTTTTAAGAGATAAATTATTCTCTTCATAATTTAGTGCAAAATATTTTGCTAGTGAGTTGGTAATATTTTTATCTTCTTTTGTATGAGACCTAGCAATTTCAAAATCAAAAGATAGCTTATTTGTAATATTATATTTAGCTTTTAAATCAATTATATTTGAATCTATTACTCCACTATCTTCTTTTATAGCACTTAAATTAATAGTATAATTTTTATCAAAATAGCCTACTTCTCCTCCTATAGTATAATGATTTTTATTGCTATTTTCTACATCATACTCTACAATTATATAAATTGGATTTAAATCTTTATCTTTTGAATATATAGGTTCCTTAAAATAAATCTTACCATCAATATAATCAATATTATAATCACTAAATCTAACTAACTCTTTTTTGCTTAAAATTATATCTCTATGTAATCTATCTCTAACTTCAATAGTTACTTTTTCACTATTTTCGACTATATTTTTATTTTTTAGATAATAGTATCCATAAGTTCCATCTCCTCTTAATTCATCTTTTAAATGAAGTTTATTACTTCTTGCTACAAAGATATTAGCTCTTATTTTATCGCTATTATATTTAGCCTTAAAGCCTGTAAAGCTTCTATTATAATTATTAAATTTACTATTAAAAATATCACTTTTAAAATCACCATACATAGCATAAAAATCATCTTTTTCAATCTTTATATATAATTTTTTTGTTGATGGAGCTTCGCTATATTGTTTTGAGTTATCATCAAATACCAAGTAGTATCTATTTGGGTCAATTTTGTCAAAAAGTTCTCTATTGGCTTTTTTATTATCATATACAATAGTTAGCAACCACTTGCCTTTTACCATACCTTTTGCAAAAAATGCAACTTTTCCATCAATATCAAGAGCAGTTTTATCAACTTTTTTTAGATGAGATGAAATTAAATCATATGCAACACTCCCACTAGCAACTCCTACAACAAACCAATCTCTCAATTTTGGTTCTATCTTAACTCTTATTGTTTTTGTTTTATTATCAATTAGTTTAAACTTTAACTTTGCTATTCCACTATTTGTTGTAGGCTTAAGTCTAATATAAGCTATACCATTATCTTCTATCTTAAAATAACCCTTAGAATTAACTAACTTATTAGGCTTATATCTACTATTTACTTCAAAACTACCTACCAAACCACCTCTTAATGGATGCCCACTTTTAGCTATAAATTTAAGTGCAATTATAGGAGTATGAATACCATCAGCCTTTAAATATGAGTATTTTGGAAGAAAAATTATATCTTTAGGAAGATGGCTCTCTACCCAAATCTCTCTTTTAATTTCTGCTATAATATTATTATTGCTATCTTTAATAGTAGCATTAATAATATTTTGACCCTCTTTTAAATCGACTCCTTTATAATAGATTATTTGCATACTATTATCAGAGTTTTTATATGATTTTTCATAATTTATTGGATTTACTTTATTTCCATTTAAGCTAAGCTCCAACCTACTATTTTTTGGTTTTAAAATTGCTATTTTTGTAGATGGAATTTTTGGCACCCATGCTTTTGGTGGCCAAATAATTTTAGGTTTTTTACCATATGAATCTACTTTTTTAGGAGTAAATTGAGGCATCTTTGTTTGAACATTTGCTTTTGTCCAGTTAAAATCTAAACTATTGTTATTTGTAATAATTTTATCTTTAAGAATATTATTTTTTATTAAAATATTGCCTTTGTGGTTGCTAATATGAAATTTATATATTTTTGTATGTTTATCTTGCTCTATTTTTGTATCATAATATAAAGTTGCTTCTATATTATCATCAATTGGATAGTTTTTATTAACTCTAAATTTAATTGATTTAGTCAAACTATCTATAGAAACTACCAAAATTCCCTTAATCATTTGGGCATTATCTTTAGGATTTTTTATATACTCAATTCCATCTGGCAAAGCTATATAAACTTCTGGATCTATTAACTTTATTTTAGAGCTTAAATCAATTTTTAGATTTAATATATTATTACTAGATTTATCCAAAACAAATTTGATTTTAGAACTTTTTTTGATATCTTTTTTTATTGATTTTAAACAAAAATTTACTCTTTTTAATTCACTTTGTCTAATAGTTACAAAAGCTGAATTTGCTCGTTTTGCATATTGAGTATTCTCTTTGCAACTTATTACTTTAAATCTCTCATTTATACTAAGAGGGTCAATTTGCAAAACATGATCACCTCTGCTAATATCTACAAAATGAAATCTACCTCTTTTATCAGTTAATACATATCTTCCATCTTCCATATATATTTTAATATTTTCTAAATTACAAGAGCTACTATTATTATCTTTGCACTCATTATCAACTACTCTTCCTACAATAAAGCCTTTATCTATAAATAAATCATTATCTATTAAAACCCTATTTTGTGCTACATTTGATGCAATCTCTAATTTCCCCTTACTCCAAGCACTATTTATTATCATCTTTTTACTAACAGCCCCAACTTCAACTACATAACTAAACTCTATTTTTTCTTTAGCCTCAATTGAGCCAATATTAAATTCTATTAATCTACCATATTTTGAAATCGAAAATTTTTGTGAAATATTTTTATCTTTTGATGATTTGAAACTACCAATTTGATATTTTATCCCCTGAGGTAATTTATCATATAGCTTTAAATTATATAGCTTAAAATTTTGCAGATTCTCTATAGAAATAGTATATTTGAAAAAATCTCCTACAGAGGCCTTTTTTACAGATGCCCATTTAAATGCAAAAAGGAATAGTGGCTTTTTAACTATCAAAGCTTTATCATCTATCTTCTTACTTCTACTCTCATCATAATAATAAGTATATATATAATCACCCTCTTTTACAGATATCTTACCATCATTTAAAACTTTTTCTTTACTAGTAGATTGCAAATAACCTACAAATATCCCACTATTAGTAGTAGTCTCATATGCTCTTAAAAACTCTTTATCACCATTTGAAGGGTTATAAACTTCAATATCAATATAATCTATTTTATCATCATTGCTATTTTGGTCTAAATCATCCACTTTAATAACTACTAAATCATCTTCATAATACTCTTTTTTCTTATATAAAACCAATTCATCACCACTTTGCAATCTCTTTCCACTTGGCAATAAAACACTATTTTTTACAAAATCTCCTTTGCTATTTTTATATCTACTTATTTGTTCATTTGTTAAAGTAAAAGTAGCATTATCTTCTGAGATATTATCATCTTTACCATACTTCAAAAAATCAATTTTTGCATCAGTTTTTAGCTCTTCATTACTATCTTTATCATTTTGTATAATATTTGCAATAGAGTTTACTATATGAGAGCTATTATCGCTATATTCAACAAAAATTTTATCATCTTCATTAACAGATAAAACCCCATCATAGCTACTTTTTTTAGTATCTCTTAATTGAATATATCCAATAAAAACTCCACTATTAACACCACTTTCATATAGTTCTAACTCTTCTATATCTCCACTATCTTTATTATAGACTTTTACCACAATCTTATCAATCTTTTGGCTATTTATATTCTTATCTATATCTTTTACTCTAATGATTGCTAAATCATTCATATAGTATCTATTACTACTTTGCATATAAATCTTTGATGGAACATCAATAGATTTATTATCATCCAAAATAGGTTTATCCATATCTATAAATTTTTTTTCGCTATTTTTATATTTTGTTGGAGATAAGATATCATAATATTTACTTTTTTTGCTATTAGAGTATCTTAAAAATTCTATTGTTGCATTTGTCTCAACTATCTTTGGTGTAGAGTTAGTTAATATTTTACTCTTATGTATTCCACATAGATTATAATTTATAATTACCTTATTTATAACTACATCACCAACATTTCCACTATAAACAAAAGACATTAGAGATAATAGTGTTATTAAAATCTTAAAAAATCTCATACTATCTCCATTATCTTTTTTAAGTAGAGAAAACTCTACTTAATCTCAACTTCAAAAGATACACAAGCGTGTTTAGAACTAGAAATATCTATATTATTAATTGAAATATCTTGTTTATTTACTGTTGTATCTGCACTTATTGAAGTTGATGGTTCATTGCTACAACTACAACTATCTACATCTTCATCTTTTTTTGCACTACTTTTAGAATTTGATAAATCCAAATTTGCATTTAAAGAATCATTTATTTTAAGTCCACTAACTTTTGCACTACCGCTATTTGTGATATCAAACATATATCTAATAACTGCACCAGGAATTCTTTTTGGGTTTGTTGTATTATTTACAGGGTCGCTAACAACACAAGAGCTCTTAACTACACTTAAAACTGGAGTTTTAATAATGTATCCACTTCTTGCAACATCTTTACCATCTCCTGCTACATCACCTTTATCATTACTGCTACTACCTAAACTAGAAGTAGCTCCATTTTGAACACTTTCACCATCAGCAAAAACTACATCAACTTTATTTTGTGTATCAGATGAAGTAGTCTCTACCTCTGCACCACTTTTATCATCTTTATAAGCAGTAGCTTTTAATTCAACATTCATAATATCTCCATCATCACCAGCACCTGCATCATTATTTCCTGGAGTGTTATCTGGATTTGGGATATCAGCTTTTACTCTTAAATCTATAGTTGTATCTTCATCTACATTTACAATACCATCACTTGGCAAACTATTCCAGCTACTACCACCATCTGTGCTATATTCAATTCTTAAATTTTTAGCATCTTCATTATCTTTTTTATTGTTATAATCAGCCTCTTTACCATTTGTTAAATTAGTAACTTCAAATTTAAAATTCTCATTTGAGTTACCCTCATTTTTAAATGAATAACTTGTAATTTTATTTGTTTGGCCAGGAGTTACCTCTATTTGGTCACTATCTGTTGTTGTTAAAATCATATCTATCTTTTTATCAACAACAAAACTATCTGTATTACTTGTAACCTCTGGTTGAGCAACTCCACCTGCACTATAACTTAGTGTTGCACTATTATTAATTTGTGTTGCAGCATCAGTTCCCAATGCATACACACTACTACTAAAAGCCATAATTGCACTTATACTTAAAACTATCTTTTTCATAATTTCTCTCCTATTTTATTTTTACTTGATATGAAATTTGTTTAACAGAATGTTTAGGAACATTCAAAAGCTTAAATCTTATTGCTCTATAATCTTTTGGCTGAGCTTTTACCATCTTATTGCCTTTTTTAATCACTAGTTTATTGGCATTTGCAAAAAGATTTTTATCTACTGAAAACTCAACTTTATATTTCAAATCACTACTAATACTATTTGGTATAAAGATTAGATTTTTATCTATTTTATTTGTTATCGTAGCACTATCTAAATCTTTATCACTGCTATTTTTAATAATATCTACATACTTGATAATATCGCCAGGTATAACTTTTGTAGGTTTGAGCCACTTAACTACCTTTTTGCCATTTTTATCAACAACAAAACTTTTTTTATATGATTTCATCTCTATTTTAACTGGAGCTTTATCTATCTTTGCATAAACAAATAGAGTTGAAATTATTAATATACTTACTGCTCTTTTCATATTCATCCTTTTATTTGATTTGAACTTTAAACTCAACTATTTTTTTATTTTTATTGCTAATAGAAAGCTCACTAATAGTTATATTTCCATCTTTAATATATTTACTATCAGAGAGCTTTTTACCATTTAGCTTAAGTGAGTTTGGAATATATAAGCTTTGAGGTGGAATCACATCAGTAATATTAATATCTTTTATTAACTTACCATTAGCATTTCCACCAATAGATAATGAGATTTTATACTTTACAATACTACCAGTATGAGTCTTATTATCATCACTTAAGACTTCACTACTTTGAGTAGCTTCTAGCCAACAATCCCTAACCTTATATATTCCAAATCCACTTGAACTACCTCTTCTTACTACAGTATCAATCTTATCTTTACTATCAACTCCTTTTGTATTTTTTGAAGTAGATGTAGCCTCTATACCAACATAAGCATTTGAATTAAGTGTATAGTTAGCATCTTTAAAATCAGATACTATAAATAGAGTTTGATTTTTATCTGCATCTAATGATATGTAGTCTATTTTTTTATCTTTACTATCAAAAACCCCATTATGATTACTATCTTCAATCAATCTAATATTGCTTGGTAAGGGTTTAAAAGATCTATTTATATCTACAATATAATTTAATTTTATTTTATCTTTAGAGTTTCCTAAATTTGACACATTAAAAGTTAAAACTCTATTTTTCTCATTTGAAGCAATATGAACTACTGAGTTATCCTCCCAAGTTACTTTAACATCAACTATTTTATCAACTACAAAGCTATCACTATTACTCTTTGTGCTAAACTTTTGACCATTAATTTCAAAACTAATAGTTGCACTATTTTTGATTACTAAACCACTAATAGTTCCTTTCGCAACAATATAAATAGTTAAAAAAATAGATATAAAAAGATATCTCATAAATTCCTTATTGTGTAATTTTTATGTTAAAAAACTATTGCTTGTTTGAAATATTACTATTTTATGGTTAAAAAATTCTTACATAAAAAATCTATTAATTTTGCTAGAAATTAGTATACTTTTAAAATGCAATATTTATTAAAGAGTTTTTTAAAATAAATAAGAGTAAATTTTCATTTTTTTAAATAAATTGATTAGAATCTAAAATTTTAAAAGAAAAGTAATTAATAATATATCTATTTGACAATAAAAA
>CAYPVY010000042.1:0-9548 GCA_964414305.1 uncultured Nitratifractor sp. | reverse complement strand
ATTGCATATACTTCATCATTTGTTAAACTCATTGGATGTGGGAATGGCATACCAGTTTTTATATACCACCATAATGTTGAAGCATATGGCCAATAGCTTCCAATTGTTTTTTCAGGCGGCTCATCTCCATTTTCTGGATTTACAAGTTGATTTTTAAGTGTAGTGATATCCCCACCTGTAAGTTTTGGATATCCTTTTCCACCAGTTCCCATATCGCCATGACACATTGCACAATGTTTTGCAAATAGCTCATCACCTTGTGCTACACTACCTTTACCATCTGGTAAACCTTGCCAATCATAGCGAACATCAACATTCCAAGCATTTATTTCATTTTTAGTTGCAGTTCTACCTTTGTTGAAGTGTTTTTCTTTATATGCATTTGGGTTTACTTTGTAAGCACCTGCATATGTATCGCCTTTAATTTGATACTTAACAGAACCATCAACTGCTCTATCTTTAAATGAAGGACCTTTAACTTCTTTCATTTCAGCTGCATATAGAGAACTAGCTGCAAATAGAGAGATTAATGCCAATTTTGATATTTTTTTAACTTCTAATTTGAACATTGTTCACCTCCCCATTTGCTTTTACTTCCCAAGTTACTATAGCATTTCTATGATAGATTGCCTCTACACCCATTACTTTAACCTCTTGATCAATTGTAGGCTGAACATATCCAGCATCATCATAAGCTCTAGAGCTTAGAAGAATTGGTTTACCTTCCCACTTATACATATAACTAAATCTTGTCCAAGCTTTTGGTAAAACCAAACCTTTTAGATTAGCTTCAACCCATGTTTTACCACCATCAAAGCTAATATCTACACCCTTAATAGTTCCTTCACCACTCCATGCTAAACCTTCTATTTCAACAATATCACCTTTTTTAAGGTCTGTCCAAGGTTTATCAGGACATGGATTTGTAATTACAGAGTTTACCTCCATAGGCCAGAAAAATCTTATAGCTTTTCCAGAAGGGGTTAGCATTGTATATTTAGATGTCTCTTCTTTTGCATGCCAAGGTTTATCACCAATTTCAAGGCGTCTTAGCCATTTAACATTTAGGTTACCTTCCCAACCTGGAACAAGCAATCTAACAGGATAACCTTGTTCAGGGCGTAGTGCTTCACCATTTTGAGCCCATACAAGCATAGCATCATCAAGCATTTTCTCAAGTGGCAAAGTTCTTCCCATATGAGAATTGTCGCTTCCTTCTGCTAATACCCACTTAGCTCCTTTTTTAATACCTACATCTTTTAAGATATGTTTTAATCTAACACCAGTCCATTCAGCTTGGCTCATCATTCCTTTTAAGAATTGAAGAGTATTAAATTGAGGTGCTCTCCATTCAGTTGAACCATTTGCAGGACACTCTATAAAGTGAATTACAGATTCACTTGGATATCTTTTTAACTCATCAAGAGTTAAAACAAGTGGTTTTTCTACAAGACCATGAATCATTAATCTATATTCATTTGGATTTATATTTGCTACACCACCATGGCATCTAGCAAAGAATAATCCATTTGGAGTAATAATACCATTTAGGTCTTGTATAGGACACATTGCTACAGATGCATAAAAATCACCTGAGCTTAATAATTTGTGCGTTCTTCTAACAACATTATGTTCATATGGTGATGGTAGTCCATATGGATATTTGTCCACAGGCCATCCTAGCTTTGTTCCCCATTCAGGCTCTTTGATGATTGCTGGATCATCTTTTGCACTAAGAGCTGCTGGAGTCAAAGCACCTGCTGCTACAACAGAAGCTGCTATATTTTTTAAAAAGCCTCTTCTGCTTTCAGTTTTTTCATTGATATTATTATTTTTCAACTATTATAACCCCCTATTTAAGATTTATACACTATTATGGTAACAATTTTAATATAAAAAATTAATCAATTTCTCTAAGCAATTATTATAAATTGTTATATGATACCATTAGTTACACTTTGTGGCATATATAAATCATTATTATTTAAATTAATCATCAAATAAATATATAGTAATTCTATATTTTTGATAAATAATAGTTTATATTTTTCTTTATAATCAATAATAAAATTAAAAATTATCTCTATATTTTATAGTTTTTATCCACTCATCTAATTTTTTTTCAAAACCAATATTTTTGCTATTGTATATCTTGATGTTTTTTTTAAGATACTTTTGTTTAATATATCCACCAAAATTGTGTGGGTTAATATACTCTTTTGAGTTTGTTTTTATGTTATTTGGTATATCAAAAACTTCTCCATTTTCAATAAGCTCTAAAGCATAATTTATAGCTTGGTATGAGCTATTACTTTTTGGAGATGAAGCTAAATAAATTGTTAATTGAGATAGAGGTATTCTAGCTTCTGGATAGCCAATCTTGGATACTATAGTTATAGTAGAAGCTGCTAAATTCAGAGCATTTGGATTTGCATTACCAATATCTTCACTAGCCAATATTGCTAATCTTCTTGCTATATATTCAGGATTTTCACCTTGAGATATTAACCTTGCAAGATAATATAGTGATGCATCTATATCACTCCCTCTTATGCTTTTAATTAGTGCAGATGTTAGGTCATAGTGAGAATCATCTTGGCTTGAACCCTCTCTTAAAAATTCACTTCTTATCTTCTTTAATAGTTTTGTAGTTATTTTTTCATTGCATATATAAGCACTTTCTAGAAGGTTTAGTGCACCTCTAGCATCTCCATTGGAACTTATAACTATATAATTTATAGCCTCTTCATCTATATCTATATTTTCTAAGTCAATGATTTTTAATATCATTTCTTTAATATCTTTATTTTTTATTGAGTTTAATTTAAAAAGATGACTTCTTGAGCGAAATGCAGAGCTTAAGGAGTAGTATGGGTTTGTTGTAGATGCACCAATTAATATGATATCTTTGTTTTCCATATGTGGCAAAAGGACCTCTTCTTGATTCCTTGATAGTCTATGAATTTCATCTATAAATAAAAGAGGTTTTATCAAAGAATTTTTATATTGTTTGATTACTTCTCTTATATTTTCAACTTTAATAGTTGTAGCATTTAATTCAATATAATCAAAATTTAACTCTTTTGCTACAACTCTAGCAAGTGATGTTTTACCACATCCAGGTGGTCCATAAAATATTGCATTAGGAAAGTATGAGTTATTAATAAATTTTTTTAATACCCCATCATTTCCGCATAAATGTTCTTGAGATAATATATCTTTGCAACTTTTTGGTCTATATTTTTGTGCAAAATTTACCATTTAAATAACCTTTTAATATAAGAAGAAGAGTGTAAAGAGTATATCTTGGTTATTAACTCTATATTACTACTTAGTAACAAATTATATTACTTGTATATGATACTCTCTAACTCTGGGTCCATCAAATTCACAAAAAAATATTCCTTGCCATTTACCTAGAAAAAGTTGCCCATTTACTACAGGTAATACTACTCTTTGTCCACAAAGAGCAGCTTTAATATGTGCATGGGCATTTTCATCTTCGCTAGTATAAGAGCCATCAGTTGGTGCAATATGACTAAGAGATGCAAGAAAATCTCTTCTTAGTTTTGGGTCTTGATTTTCAAAAAATATTATTGAAGCTGTTGTGTGAGAACAAAATATAGTGCATAAACCATTTGTAATTCCTAGTTTTACTACTTCATCTTTTACTTGTTCGGTAATATCTATCATTTGTGTTTTATATTTTGTATCTATTTTAATTGTCTGCATCTATCTCCCCCTTTAAAAATTTATGCAACCAATCATACTCTTTAGTTGTTAGATATCTAGTTTTATTACTTGGTAGATTGTTTAATTCTATTGGACCATAAGCAACTCTTTTAAGCTCTAAAACATTTGCTCCAAAGTGAGCAAAAAATCTTCTTAGCTCTCTATTCTTCCCCTCACTTATCATAACTCTAAGTTTACTATTTCCACCACTTTGCCCTCTTACCATAAAGCCTTCAAAAGGGGCAATGTGCATAGATTTTATTTTACTTTTGTCGTGGGCTCCAGCACTTGCATCTTCCAAAGTAATACCATTTTTCATAGCATCTATCATCTCTTGAGTTACAATTTTATCTATTTTTATATTATAAACTCTTGGCAAATTACTCTCCATAAGCTTAGTTGCTACATTTACATTATCAGTTAGTAACAATAAGCCCTCACTTGCGTAATCTAATCGCCCAATAGGAATAAAGTGTCTAAATTTACCAGGAAGTAGGTGATATATTGTAGTTCTTCCTCTATCATCTTTTTTGGTTACAAGAGAGCCTTTTGGTTTATTATAAACAACCATTGTAACTTCCCATTTACCTTTTGGCTTTATCTCTTTTCCATTTACAAATACTCTATCATCTTTTTGAACTTGATAAGAGAAATCTTTTATGGTTACTCTATTTACATTTACTTTGCCATCTTCTATTAGTTTATCTGCTTCTCTTCTTGAGTATTTACTATTGTGAGATATGAATTTATTTAGTCTCAATTTCTATTCCTGCTTCAATTAAATCATGCAAATGTATTGCACCCTTTAGTCTTTTTTCTTTATCTATTACTAAAAGTAGTTGAATTCTTTTGTTTTCTATTATTTTTAATGCATCAACTGCTAATATAGAATCATCTTCTATTGCTATTGGCTCTTTTGTCATATATTTATCGATTGTTGTATTAATATCAAAATCTTTTTGCATTAAAGCTCTTCTTAGATCCCCATCACTAAATATTCCAATTACTTGATTATTTTCTTGGATTATTATATTTCCTACTCTTGCATTAGACATTGGAATTATAGCATCTTTTATAGTTGTTTTGGGTGAGACTATTGGAAGTTTATCTTTTGGTATCATAAAATGTTTTGCTTTTAGGTATAATCTCTTTCCCAAAGCTCCTGCAGGATGGAATTTTGCAAAATCTTCTTTTTTAAATTTTTTTATTTTCATAAGAGCAACTGCAATTGCATCACCTAAAGCTAAAGTTAAAGTTGTGCTAGATGTAGGAGCTATACCCAAAGGACAAGCTTCTTGCTTTACACTTATATTTATATGTGCATCACTAAATTTAGCTAGGGTAGTATTTTTAGATTTGCTCATACCAATTATTGGGATATTGAAATTTTTTATATGTGGTAAAAGTCTAGTTAACTCTTCACTCTCCCCACTATAACTTATAGCTAAAATAGCATCATTACTAGATATCATACCTAAATCACCATGCATGGCTTCAGCTGGATGCAAAAAGAAGCTGCTAGTTCCTGTGCTAGCAAGCGTAGCTGCAATTTTTGAGCCTATATGCCCCGATTTTCCCACTCCTATAACAATTAATTTGCCTTTGATATTTAGTATCAAATCAATAGCTTTCTCAAATTCGCTATCGATTCTATCTTTGGCATCAAGTAGAGCTTTAGCTTCTATATCTAAGGTTTGTTTTGCATACTCTATAGCTCTCATCTTACACCAAGAATACAGTTGGGATTATAAATGGATAACTTTTATACTCTTTTATAATATATCTTCTTACAAGATTTTTAATATCATCTTCTATAACCTTTGGATTCGCACTTTTTTCTATAGATGAAGCACTTAGATGCATCTCTATTAAATCAGAAATCTTTTTAGCAAATTTTTGACTATCTTTATTAGCCACTAATCCATGCGACATAACTACAGGTTTATCTATTAGTTTGCCCTCTTGTGCATTTATTTGCAAGATTATATTTACTATTCCTTCAGTTGCTAATTTTTGTCTATCGCTTACAACATCTGATAAAACCTCTTGATTGCTTTGATTATCAATAAATCTTTTACCGCTTTTTACTGTTTTTACTTTTTTAACATACTTTGGAGTTATTTCTACTTGATCTCCATCGCTCATTAATAATATATTTCTCTCATCTATACCACAACTGATTGCTGTTTTAGCATGAGCTGCTATGTGGTTATATTCACCATGCACTGGTAAGAAAAACTTAGGCTGTGCTAGACGCAATATTAGCTTTTGCTCTTCTTGGGATGCATGGCCTGATACATGAATGTCGCTAAATTCTTTATATCTAACTGTAACACCAGCTTTTAATAAAAGATTCATTAATTTAGAAACACTTGCTTCATTTCCAGGAATTGCACTAGCACTAATTATTACTGTATCGCTTGGTTTTAGCTTTATGTGTCTATGTTCATCTGTTGCCATACGGCTAAGTGCAGCCATAGTTTCACCTTGGCTCCCTGTTGTAACGATTAAAATCTCATTATCTTTATATCTATTTACTTCATGAGCATCTATAAAGTGCTCTTCTTTGATATCTATATAACCAAGCTTTCTTGTAGTTTCTATATTTCTCTCCATTGAACGACCAATTACGCAAATTTTACGACCATGTCTAACGCCTCTTTCCATTGCTTGATAAATTCTATGAACATTTGATGAGAATGTTGACATAATAACTCTACCATTAGCTTTTTCAAATAATTCATCAAAAGTTTTGCCTACTACTATCTCACTTTTTGTAAAACCAGGAGAGTGTGAGTTTGTTGAGTCACTAAATAGGCATAAAACTCCTTTTTGTCCATAGTATGCCCATCTATGAAGATCCATTGTATAGCCATCTACTGGAGTATGGTCAATTTTGAAATCTGCAGTATGCATCAATATTCCTGCTGGAGTTTCAATAGCAAGTGAACAAGCATCTACAATAGAGTGAGTATTATGCAACCACTCGATTTTCATATCTCCAATTTCATATATTTTTCTCTTTATTACATATCTAAAATATTTTTTATCTTCACTAAGTTTATGTTCATCAAATTTATTTCCAATCATTGCAAGAGCTAGAGGCGTAGCATATATTGGGAATTTAAGCTCTTTGAATAAATAAGCTATAGCTCCTATATGGTCTTCATGAGCGTGGGTAATAACAACAGCTTTAATTTTATCTTTAATAGCATGCAAATAGCTAAAATCTGGAACCAAAATATCAACTCCATGCATTGTCTCATCTGGAAAACTCATACCTACATCTATTACAATTGCAGTAGTTTCAGTCTCAAGAACCGCCATATTACCACCGATTTCTCCAAGACCACCTAGTGGAGTAAATCTTACTTTACCTCCATTTAGATTTATCTTTCTCCATGGCTCCATTCTATCTTGTTGAATTCTTTCATTCTCAAGTATAGCTTTTTTCATTTCAGCTGGAACTGAGCTATCTATATTTATTCTTCTGTAGCGTTGAGGTCTATTTCTATTATTATTTACTCTTTTATTTCCATTTTGTCTATTTTGTTGATATCCTCCATTTTCATTAGAATTATTTTTAGAGTTATTGTTTCTATTTCTAAATGGGTTTTGAGATCTCTTTTTTTGTGTAGGGTTTGTATTTGTTTGTTGACTATTTTCTTGAATGTTTGTGTTATTTTGTTGTCCATTTTCTTGATTCATCTACTATATCCTTTTTTAATTCTTTGTATAGATGATGATATTTGGACAACTCTAGCTCATGAGCTCGTATTGTTTTTTTGATATTTAGTTTTTCAAATATCTTATTGAGCATATTTTTATCAAAATTGGTAGATAAGTTTTTAAATAGAGTTTTTCTTGGCTGTTTTGTTGCGATTTTTAAAAATTTTTCAAATTCAAAATCATCTAAAGAGCCATTCTTTTCTATATATAAAATTGCTGATGTAACTTTTGGTGGTGGAACAAAAGATGAAGGTGGCACATCAAAAAGAGTTTTAACTTCTGCTACACTTTGACTCAATATTGCTAAAGAGCCAAAATCTTTATCACCAACTTTAGCAGAAAATTTTTGTGCTACCTCTTTTTGCACCATTACCATTATTCTTTTACAGTTACCATCATGCAATGCATTTAAAACTATTTTAGTGGCTATATAATATGGTAAGTTTGCAATAAGAGAGTAACTCTTATCATACAAACTACCACTTTTTTCTAAAATATCTTTGCATATAAGTTCAAATTGGCCACTATTTATTGACTCTTTAAACTTAGATTTAAGATATTCACATAGCCTTTTATCTACCTCATATGCTCTAACTCGCCCAACTTTTAGAAGTTGTCCAGTTAAATCACCTAAGCCAGGCCCAATCTCTACAATAGGCATTCCATCTTTGGGCATCGCTTCGATGATTTTGTTTAAAATTGTGCTATCTTTTAAAAAATTTTGACCAAATTTTTTATTTGCAAACTCTGATAAATTATTTTCTATATTTTTATACATTTTACTCAAAAGAGCTTAAAGTTAAGAGTAAATAACCCCTTATAGGTTATTTATTTCTACTCTTCTATTTTTAGCATGACATGCAGGTTTATTAATTGTGCATACTGGATTACTCTCTCCATAACTTACTGTATCTATTTTTGAAGGGTTTATTCCAGCATTTACAAGTAAACTTTTAACTGCTTTTGCTCTTTTTAGTCCTAGTGCTTGGTTGTATTCATCTGTTCCGAACTCATCACAATTTCCTTCTACTAGAATCTTACCTGTTGAAGTTTGAGCTTTAAGTTTTGGCAAATCACTCATTAATCTTTTTATTTGGTCATCATCTAGTGAGTATGAATCACTTGCAAAGTAGAGCAATTTATATCCACTTCTACTTACACCATCGCTACCTAGATATTTACCATTACTACTAACTGCTCCTTCTTTGAAGCTATCTTTTTTGCTATTTATAGAACCATCAATTGTTCCTACATTTACTGCATTATCCGGTATAGAATTGCCAGATGCAGAACCGCTATAATTTGAATGTGAAGGTAGTGCTATTGGCATTTTTTTATGACAAGCACTAAAAAATAGTGCAAAAAAAGCAAAAGAAATTAAAAGAAATCTATTCATAAAACTCTCCTAAATTTTAAATTGCAAATATTATATCATAAAATATGAAAAGTTATGTAATATTTAGGTATAATTGTGTAAAATTATTAAAGGTTTGTAATGAAAGTAGCTTTTATCTTAATATATTTAACATCTTTTATATTGGCAAATAACTACTCAAATTGCTATGAATGTAAAAAATTTATAAATTATATGCATAATAAATATGGTTTTAATAAATTATATTTAAATAAGCTTTTATCTAGAGCAAATCATATGCAAAGTGTTTTAAATAGATATAATGGCACACTAAAAGGAGCAACAGATTATAGCTGGAGCAGATATAAAAGAAAAATTTTAATCCCTGAGAGTATAGAGTTAGGTCGCCAATTTATGAAAAAGAACAGCAGTTCACTAAAAAGAGCAAAAGCCCTATATGGTGTAGAAAAAGAGATAATTACATCTTTTATTCGAGTAGAGAGTAAGTTTGGTTTATATGGTGGTGAGTATAGAGTATGGGATGTTTTAGTTACACTTAGTTTTAATCCAAACCGTAAAAGAAGGTTTTTTAAATCAGAATTAGAAAAGTTTTTGCTTCTTAGTAGAAGAGAAGATCTAAATCCACTAGAGGTAAAAGGCTCATTTGCAGGAGCAATGGGTTGTGTGCAGCAGATGCCTTCAATCTACTTAAGATATGGTGTAGATTTAGATA
>CAYPVY010000041.1:0-9550 GCA_964414305.1 uncultured Nitratifractor sp. | reverse complement strand
TCTTAAATATTTTAGCTTTGGCTATAAGGCTAAAGCTAAATTTTATATATTTATTTCTCTTTTATTGTAAAAATCTTTTCTAAACTCTTCAAATTGTTGATTCAAAATAGCTTCTCTTGCACCTTTCATTAAATCTAAGTAGTAGTGAAGATTATGAAGTGTTGATAATCTATAATATGTAATCTCTTTGGCTCTATATAAATGGTTAAGGTATGCTCTAGAGTAATTTTGGCAAGTGTAGCATTGACAGTTGCTATCTATTGGATTGCTATCTTCTTTGTATTTAGCTGATTTTATATTTATTTTACCAAAGCTTGTAAATAAAGTCCCATTTCTTGCATTTCTTGTTGGCATAACGCAATCAAACATATCTACTCCACGATAGATATTTTCTATCAAATCCTCAGGTGTGCCAACACCCATTAAATATCTTGGCTTATCTTTTGGCATTAGCGGTGTAGTAAATTCTACAGTATCATACATAGCACTATTGCTCTCTCCTACACTCAATCCCCCAATAGCAAAACCATCAAAATCAAGCTCACATAGCTCACTAGCACTTTGTTTTCTAAACTCAAAGTCAATCCCACCTTGAATTATTGCAAAAATATTTTGATGGACTCCTATGCCTTTTTCTTGCATTGATTTATGATAAATAATAGACTCTTTAGCCCATGCAGTAGTTCTTTTGATAGAGTCTGCAATTCTCTCTTTTGTAGCAGGCAAGGCTACTAAGTCATCTAAAATCATCATAATATCACTATTTAGATTATATTGAATATTAAGCACTTTTTTAGGAGTAAACTTATGCTTAGAGCCATCAATATGACTTCTAAATAGTATTCCATCTTCATCAATTTTTACATTATCACTTAGTGAGAAAGCTTGAAAACCTCCACTATCTGTAAGAAAGCTTTTGTTAAATTTAGTAAAATTATGCAATCCACCTTGATTTTTAATAATCTCATCACCTGGTCTTAAATATAGATGATAGGTATTTCCTAGGATTATTTCTGGTTTTAGATAGTTGTTTAGATCTATGCTATCAAGTGCTTTTATAGCACCAACAGTGCCAACAGGCATAAACACTGGTGTTTGTATGGTAGAGTGAGCAGTTTTTATGCTACAAGCTCTTGCTTTTTTGTCAATTTTGTCAATAGTAAATAACATTGTGCTATAATCTTTTTGTGAAATTCTATCAAAAAAAGATAAAAGAGGAATATGAGTAATATATTAATTATAGCAGATGGTAAAATTGCCAAAAAATTTATAGAGACAATCTCATCTAAAAATTTAAATGAACATCACTATACTGTAATTGTAAAAGATACTGATTATTTGGAGATAAGTAGTAAAAATATTGAGTATGAGATTTTTGACCCTACAAGTATTTTTAGGTTAAGAAGTGTATGTAAAAAAGATAAATTTGCTGTTGTTTATATAGTTTATGAAAATATAGATGAATCAATAGTTATTTATCGCAATATACGAAAAATCAATAAAAAAGTTAGAATAGTTGCACTAGATAGTGAAGATAAATATAAAGATATAAAAGATAGCTATTTAAATATAGTAGATGTAAATACTATCATTGCTAATAGATTATATGATTTTTTACCAAATGTGCCAGTTGTTGCACAAACAATAGGCTTAAATCAAGGGGAGATAATGGAGGTAATGGTGCCATTTTCTAGCCCATTTGCATATAGGCATGTTGGCTCTATACCTCAAATAAAATGGAAAATAGCTGCAGTTTATAGAGATGATAAGCTTATTTTGCCTACAAATGCAACAATGATAAAACCAAGAGATAGATTATTAATTGTAGGTAAACCAAATGTTTTAGCAAATGTTTATAAAAGGGTAAATGGTAAACAAGGAACTTTTCCAGAGCCATTTGGTAAAAACTTTTATTTATATTTAGATATTGACAAAGATAGTCAAAAAGCTATAGATTATATTGAAGATGCAATATGTTTTTTAGATAAATTTGAGGATAAGAAGTTGATAATTCGTGTGGTAAATGCGAATGATTTTGAGATAGTAAAAAAAATAAAAAGTTATGATAATGATAGAATAAGAAGTTATATAACATATGTTAGTGAAGATGATGATGTAATATCTTTGGATTTAGACAAAGAAGATATAGGATTGATATTAATTTCTAATCAAATTTTATTAAATAGTAAAATTGGCGATAAATTAAATAGTTTTAAAAAACTAATATATATTTTTGGTAATACAAAGATATCAAAGGTAAAAGAGGCAGTTGTAGTAAAAAGCGATGAAAGAGAACTAGAAGAGATATCTTCAATTGCTTTTTATATTGCTGATACTCTAAAAATAAAATTATCACTAAGAGAGTATAATGTAGATGGAGAGTTTGATGATGATTCAAATATAATAGAGCATTATGAGACCCTATCTCATGTGCATAATATCAAAGTAGATATAATAAAAGAGAAAAAAAATCCTATCAAAGCAATAAAAGAGAGTAGGAATATTCTATTAATAATTCCATTTAATAGTAGTATGAAATATAGTTCAATTCTTGCCTTCTTAAAAAGAGATGTAGATAGTTTACTTCTTAGAACAAACTCTCATCCAAAACTTTTAATTCCAATTGAAGAGTAATTTTATACTCTTTCTAATAACTTTTTAAGTAAAATATGTAAAAAAATAGGTAAATAAAATGATTGTTCCAATAAACATAGAATCAAAAGATAATAAGTCATATAATATTTACATCCAAGCACTAAAAAACATTAAAATAGATGGTAAAGTAGCTATTGTTACAAACCCAACAGTAGCTAAATTTCATCTAGATAGAGCGATTAAGTCAATTAATGCAGATAAAATTGAAGTTATTGAGGTTCCAGATGGTGAAGAGTATAAAAATATGGATACTGTTTTATTTATATTAGATAGATTATTTGAAGCTAAATTTGATAGAAAATCAACTCTTGTAGCACTAGGTGGTGGTGTGATTGGAGATATGACAGGATTTAGTGCTTCTTTATATCAAAGAGGTATAAATTTTATACAAATGCCTACAACTCTATTGGCTCAAGTAGATGCAAGTGTAGGTGGTAAGACAGGAGTAAATAATAAATATGGCAAAAATTTAATTGGAGCATTCTACCAACCAAAAGCAGTATATATAGACCCAAAATTTTTAGATACCTTGCCACAAAGAGAATTTAGTGCTGGTCTTGCAGAAGTAGTAAAAATGGCTGTGATGTTTGATAGTGATTTTTACTCTTTTTTAAAAGAGGTTGATATAAAAAATAGTGATGATATAGTTAAGATTATTGCAAAATCTGTTTCCCTAAAAGCTGATGTTGTAAATCAAGATGAAAAAGAGAGTGGTATTAGAGCTGTTTTAAATTATGGTCATACATTTGGACATGTTATAGAAAATCTTACTAACTATAAAAAATATCTTCATGGAGAAGCAGTAGCTATTGGGATGGTTATGGCAAATGAATTAGCTATAAATCTAGGATTACTTTCAAGAGATGAAGCCAATGATATAAAAGAGCTTCTAAAGAAATTTGATTTGCCAACAAATTTTGATATTGATGATGTAGAAGAGTTTTATGAGCACTTTTATTTAGATAAAAAGAGTGCAAATAATAAAATATCATTTATACTTCCAAATGGCAAAATAGGAAGCCATATAATCAAAAAAGATATCCCAAAAGATATAGTAATAAAAGCACTTAATAGATTTAAGGTAGAGTGATGAAGAGACTCTTTTTGATACTATTTTTAGTATTATCAATCTTATATGCACAAGGAGAGATTAATAACTCTAGGTTAAGTAGTATTGATTATAATACAACTCTATTAAGATTGATAGATAAACTAAATAAAATAAAAAAAGATGATTCTTTAGATAATGAATGGACAAAAACATATAGTGCATATATTTCTCATAAAGATTTAGTAGATAGAAGAGACAGTATCCAAAAAAAAATCGATATATTAAAATCAAATAAAAACTTAAATGATGAACAAAAGAGTGCATTAGATAAGTTTCAAAAAGAGTTAAAAGTATTAAATGATAAATTAGAGCTTGTAAAAGATATTGAAAAAGAGCCATTTCAAAAGATAATCGCTCCGCCTGAGCTTAAAGATGCACCAAAGGTTACAAACCCTTTTGCAATAATAAATGGATTTTCATACCTAAAAGAGCTTAGAAATAAAAAGAATAAATATTTAGAGAAATATAAAAGCCTAGAAGATACAATATCTAAGCTAGAGAAACAAAAAAATATTTTAAGTAAAATAGTATATCTAAGTAATAATCCATTAGATAAACAACATTTGAAATTCATTGAAGATGAGATAAAAAAGCTATATACAATAAAAGATATATTCAAAACAACAAAAGATATATATCTAAAAAAAGCTGATGAAGTTGAGATATCTATCAAAAAAGATATAAAAAGAGAGTTTCAAAAAGCTTTATATATAGCTATAGTTGCATTGATATTTCTATCTATGTTTATAGGACTTAAATATTTAACTAGAAAATATTTATCTGATAAGGATAGTTATTATACAGTAAATAAAGCTATAAATATTGCATTTATTACTATAATTATTTTAACTATACTTTTTGCATATTTAGAAAATGTAAGCTACTTAATTACAATTCTAGGTTTTGCATCTGCTGGTATTGCAATTGCTATGAAAGATTGGTTTATGTCTTTGCTAGGTTGGTTTGTTATTGTAGTTGGTGGAGCAATACATGTTGGAGATAGAATAAAGGTAGTTAGAGGCAATACAGAGTATGTGGGAGATGTAGTTGATATATCGCTACTTAGACTAACCATTCAAGAAGATGTTACTCTAACAACTTATATGCATAATAGAAGAGCAGGGCGTTTTATTTTTGTGCCAAATAATTATATTTTTACGGATATGATTGCTAACTACTCTCATTCAGGCTTAAAAACTGTATGGGATGGAATAGATTTTTATATAACATTTGATTCAAATGCAAATAAAGCAATGAGTATAGCAAGAAATATTGCAAAACAGTATTCAAAAGGATATACTGATATTACAAGAAAACAGCTAAATAGATTAAGAAGCAAATATCAGCTAAAAAATACAAATGTTGAACCGCGTGTTTTTAGCTTTATTGAGGGGTATGGTATGAAGGTTAGTGTTTGGTATCTTACAAATGCCTATGCTACACTTACATTAAGAAGCACAATTTCAAATAAAATAATTGAAGAGATATTAAAAGAGAGTGATATAGAGATTGCATACCCAACACAATCTTTGCTAGTAAACAAAGCTATACCAAAACCAATTATAGAAAATATTACGGAGCAAGAAGAGAGATATGAGTAAAAAAGTATTTTTTAAAACATTTGGATGTAGAACTAATCAGTTTGATACACAAATAATGATTAATAAATTGGATAGTTTTGAATTATCTTTTAAAGAAGAAGATGCTGATATTGTAGTTGTAAACTCTTGCACTGTTACAAACGGAGCAGATAGTTCAGTGAGAGGATATATAAATAGCATTGGGCGAAAAAATCCCAATTCAAAAGTAATCTTAGCAGGATGTGGTGCACACTCAAAAGGAGAAGAGTTATTTAAAGGTGGAAAAGTCTTTGGTGTGATAGGACATTCAGAAAAAGAAAAAATAGATAGTTTACTAAAAAGTAGTGATAGATTTTATCAAATCGGAGATTTAGAGCATATTGATACTACAGTAGTTACAGAGTTTGTAGGCAAAAGTAGGGCTTTTATAAAGATACAAGAAGGTTGTGATTTTAGATGTAGCTATTGTATAATCCCATATGTTAGAGGAGATGCTAGAAGTTTGCCAAAAGAGCAAATTCTAGACCAAATAAGTAAACTAGCTTCAAATGGATTTGGGGAGTTTATATTAACAGGCACAAATGTAGGTAGTTATGGTAAAGATATTGGATTATCTATAGCTAAGATTATAAAAGAGATATCAAAAATTAGAGGTGTTAGGCGTATAAGAATAGGTAGTTTAGAGCCAATCCAAATAGATGATGAATTTATGGAATTGCTTGATGAGCCATTTATGGCAAAACATCTTCATATTGCTTTGCAACATACAAGTGATAGTATGCTACTTAAAATGAATAGAAGAAATAGGTTTGATAGTGATTTGAAATTATTTGAAGAGATAGCTAGTAGAGGTTATGCTCTTGGAACAGACTTTATTGTAGGACATCCTGGAGAGAGCGATGAAGTTTGGAATGAAGCAATAGAAAGAATCAAGCTTTTGCCTCTTACTCATATACATGCATTTACTTACTCTCCAAGAGACAATACACCATCAGCAAAAATAAAAGATAGAGTTAATGGCAATATAGCAAAAGCAAGACATAAAGAATTAACATCTCTTATAAAAGAAAAAAATTTAATCTTTAGAAAAAAGCATAATAAAAATTTAACTGTTTTGATTGAAGATGGAAAAGATGGAGTATATAGAGGTTATGATGAGTATTATAATCTAGTAGCTGTAGAATCAAAAGAGGATTTAAAACACAACTGGATATTACTAGATGAGGTAAATGTAAAAGAGGATAAAAATTATGCAATTTACTAATGACAAAAAGATTTTACCAATTGTTATAACATCAATTGCAATAATTTTGTCTATAATAATCTATCTTTTTATAAAAAGTTATCCTGCTACAATTATTAGTGGCAAAAAGTTTATGCAAGAGCTACAAAAGCAAAATGTCCAAGAAATTTATATAAAAGATAATTATGTATATGCTACTACCCCAACAAAAACATATAGAGTCTTAAAGTATGCAATAAATTTAGATAACCTATACAAAAACTATCCAATTTCAAATTATCAAAAAAGTAGTAATATTTTAATTAGCTTTGCTGTATTGATTTTGTTATCAATACTAGTAATATTAATTATGATTTTAAGAAGAGATTTGCCCTCAAAAATATTTAATTATCAAACACAAAATAGTAGTGAACCAGATTTAATAAGCGATATAAAACCACAATATAATAAAGATATAAGCTTTAATAATATTGCAGGTATTAGCGATGTAAAAGAGGAGCTTGAAGAGATTATTAACTTTTTGAAAAATCCTGATAAATTTCAAAGATATAACATAAGAATGCCAAAAGGTGTATTGCTAATTGGACCTCCAGGTGTTGGAAAGACCCTAATAGCAAAAGCAATATCTGCAGAAGCTGATGTTCCTTTCTTTTATAATAGTGGGGCTAGTTTTGTGCATATTTATGCAGGAGCTGGAGCCAAACGAGTTAAAGAACTTTTTAAAAAAGCAAAAGAGTTAGCACCAAGTATTATATTTATAGATGAGATTGATGCTGTTGGTAAAAGTAGAGACAATCTAGATAACAACGAAAGAGAAGCTACCCTAAATCAATTATTAATTGAGATTGATGGTTTTAATAATAATTCAGGTGTTGTTGTCATTGGGGCTACAAATAGAGTTGATGTCTTAGATAATGCTTTACTTCGTCCTGGAAGATTTGATAGAAGAGTTTATATTGGTTTGCCAAATATAAAAGAGAGAGAAGAGATAATAAAGCTTTATTTAGAAAACAAAAACCATACTATAGATTACAAAGAAGCTGCTAAGCTAACAGCTGGTTTTAGCCCTGCAGCAATAGATACTTTAATAAATGAAGCTGCTTTATATGCTCTAAAAAAAGATAAATTAGTTATCACTTTAGATGATTTATTAAGCGTAAAAGATAGAGTTATTTATGGGAAAAAAAGAGTAGTAGTCTTAAATAAACAAGAAAGAGAAATAAAATCATTCTATCAAGCTGCAAAAGGTGTTGTAGCAAAATGGCTGGGCTTTGATATTGATAAATTATCCTTGCTTTTACCAATAAAAATAAAAGATAGCGAAGAGGTAATTAGCAAATCACATCTAATCAATAAAGCAAAAGTTTTAATAGTTGGAACAATCTACTTATTAAAAAAATATAATGATACATTTAGTATCTCAAAAGATGATAAAATTGCATATGAAAATATTATTAAAATTATTTTAAATGATTATACGATTACTAAGATAGATGCAAACTCTTTAAAAAATGACATTCAAGAAGATGTTGAAAAGTTGATAGTAAGACTAGAACCTCTTATAATAGAAGTTGCAAATATATTAAATGAAAAAGAGGTTTTTTCAATAGATGAGCTAAATAGGAAAATAGATGAAATACTTTAGTGGCTTTTGCCTATCTAATGAGAGTGAACTTTTTGACTTTTGGTTAGATAAATGTAGTGATTATTGTGTTGCCGGTTTTAGCTATGGGGCTATAAAAGCAGTTGAATATTGCCTAGAAACCCAAAATAGAATAGATAGACTAATACTTCTATCACCTGCATTTTTCAATGATAAAGATGAAAAATTTAAAAGAAGCCAACTTTTATATTTTAAAAAAGATAGTAAATTATATATTAAAAATTTTATTAAGAATATCTCAAATGGTTCAAAAATAGACTTATCAAAGTATATAACTTCTTCAGACTATAATCAACTAAAAGAGCTATTATATTATCAGTGGGATATAGATAAGTTAAATTTATTATCTAAAAAAGGGATAAAAATAGAAGTAATTTTAGGAGAAAATGATAAAATTATAGACGCCAAAAAAGCTAAAGATTTTTTTGAAAAAGCTTCAATTGTATATTTTATAAAAAATGCAAATCATATATTAAAGGTAAAAGATGAAAACTAATATTGTTATTACTGGTTGCTCTAGTGGAATTGGTCTTGAGACAGCCAAATACCTAAAAGAAAGAATGATAAAAGTATATCCTACAGCTAGAAAAATAGAAGATGTGCAAAAATTAAAAGCCTTAGGTTTTGAAAATGCAATGAGATTAGATGTAACAGATACAAAATCTATAAAAGATGTAATAAATAAAGTCCTAGAAAATGATGGCAAAATTGATGTATGGTTTAATAATGCAGGTTATGGTCAACTAGGAGCAATCGAAGATTTACCAACAGATGCATTAAGAGAGCAGTTTGAGACAAATGTTTTTGGTCTGCACGATGCTACAAGAGAAGTTTTAAAAATAATGAGAAAGCAAGGATATGGTAAAATAATTCAACATAGCTCAATTTTAGGTTTGGTATCTTTGCCATTTAGAGGAGCTTATGTTGCTAGCAAATATGCTCTAGAAGGTCTTACAGATACTCTAAGACTTGAACTAAAAGATACAAATATATATCCAATTTTATTAAATACTGGTCCAATAGAGAGTAAATTTAGAAAGAATGCAATAAAAACTTTAGAAAAAATTGATACAAAAAATTCAAATTATATCGATTATTATCAAAGAGCACTAAATGGAACTGCAAAAAAAGTTCCTTTCTCTTTACCAGCAGAAGCAGTAGCCTCAGTTGTTCATAAAATCATACTTACTACAGAACCAAGCCCAAGATATTATATAACAAAAGCTTCATACATATTGGCTTTCGCAAAAAGATTGTTACCAACATCACTTTTAGATAAATTACTTTTAAAAGTATAA
>CAYPVY010000040.1:0-10502 GCA_964414305.1 uncultured Nitratifractor sp. | reverse complement strand
CTACTATATCTTTTTTTATATCAACCTGGAAGATTAAATCTACATTTTGAGAATTTAATCTTTTAATAACTTTACCGCTTTTTACATCAGCTACCGTTACTTCCCCACTCTCACAACCAACTGCAACTAAAGATTTATTCTCATTTAATGCAAAGTCAGAAAATTTTGACTGGGTAAGTTGAACTTTGTAAATACTCTTTTTATTTTTTATATCATACAATTCTAATTCATCACTCAAATATCCAAGCAAAATATGATTACTATCTATAAATCTTGCTTTAACTAAAGATTTTTTATCTTTTTCAGTAAATATATCAATTGTTTTGTTATCATCATAAATTCTTAAATCACTATATCCGCCAATACCACTATCACTTAAAATAAGATATTTTCCATCTATATAATCAACACTAGATAAACTAGCATCTATAATATCACCCATAAAATCTTTTATCTTTGGTATATTTATAATTTTAGAAACCCTTTTATTTACATAATCATAGACTATTAGTTTACTTTTACTTGTTCCAATAACCAACTCCCCATCTTTACCTAAAACCATATCTTTTGCATTTGCACCAATATCAATTTTTATATTTGAATAAATATCTTTTCCCAATAATGATACAAATAAAAAAAGTATTAAAAAAATAGTTCTCATAACATTCCTTCAATAACTTTCAAAACCTCAATTGCAACACCCCTATCATCTAATTCACTCATTACACCATATAAATCTATTTCAGACTCAATAAAGTTTGTAAAAATATCTCTTTTTTCCAACTCTTTTGGTAATCTATTTAATACCTCATCTCCTATTAATTTTTGAGTAAGTTCTGTAATATAGATTAAATAATTATAATCATTTGGATCAAAAATATCTAACTCTTCATCATCAATATCTTCATAATTCTCATCTACTACAATAAAATATCTCAAATCATTAATATCATCATCTAAAGTAGAAAGTAGTTTTGGAAACATCTCTTTTAAATTCATATATTATCTCCTTATAATATACTCAATTGCATTTGTAGGACATCTACTTATACAAAAACCGCAACTTGTGCATCTATCCATATCAATAATAGGTTCAAACATACCTCTAAATAGTATTGCATCATCAATACAAGGCTCTTTACAAGCAAAACATATACTTTTATTATGAGCCAAACAGCTATCTTTATTTATTAGAAAAGTTGCATCAATTTTTTCAAATTCATCACTTACTATCAAAACATCTCTATCACAAGCATTAGCACAATCTTGACAAAAAGTGCAACCACTGCTATTAAAATTTAATATTGGAGTTTGGCTAATATCTTCTAAAACAATTATCTTCTCATTACAAGCTCCAATACAAGCTTTACTACTACACTTAATACACTCTTTGTCAAAAAGCTCTCTATCTTGATTATATGGTGGACGCAAAAAAAGAGGCTTATCCTCTTTAATTTTTGCTACCATCTCGCCACTTAAGCGTCTAAAAAAATCTCTTCTACTACCCACTTACTTAACACCTTGTTTAATTACATCTATCAAATTAGATTTCTCTTTCAATTTTTTATCTTCAAAATCTGGTGTAAAATTATTTTTTACAAGTGGTTTAACATTGGCTTGTGGAACATGACATTGTGTGCAATTAAATCTTGCCATACTTAAATGTGAGAGTTTTTTAAACTTAGCAATTTTAATATCGCTTGTATTTTTAAAATCTTTGCCATAGACTTTACCATCTTTTACTATATTTCCATTTTCAAGTTTCGTAGTTGGTCTAAAATCTGTAAAATGACTTGGAGGAATTGGTGTTGCTCCACTTGCTTTTGCCTTATCTGGCATATGGCACCCTAAACAAGCATTATTTTTTCTTGTAATAGGAACTAACCCCTCAATAGAATGTGGAATAAGTGGTGGTGCATTTACATAACTTCTTGCAATTCTTTGTGCTTGACCTGGAGGTGGTGCATCATTTTTTATAGCTGGTGGTGCAACCTTCTCACTTTCAACATCTGTTTTTCTAAGACCCAATTCCTTTTCATCTACTAATTTTGTTAAATCTGGAGCATTATATTGCCCATCATTTGATAATTCTTTAACACCCTTTGGAGCCTGAGAACTCTTATTATTTGTCGTAGCTGATTTATTACTACTACCACTTTTAATCTCATTTGCAATTGCCTCAATATCTGCATCACTTAAAGCTGCAACTTGACCTTTCATCAAAGCCTTTTGAGCTCCACCGTAACTGCCATCTTTGTAGCCTTTAAGAGCTTTTATTATATCTTCTTTACTCATATCCTTTACTACTTTTGATACACCTAGAGCCTTCTTCTCAAAATTAGCCCCATGACAACTTTTGCATCCTGCAATATTTGCAGAATATAG
The DNA here is from genome assembly GCA_964414305.1 of uncultured Nitratifractor sp. Taxonomy (GTDB): domain Bacteria; phylum Campylobacterota; class Campylobacteria; order Campylobacterales; family Sulfurovaceae; genus JAADEQ01. Next base: position 8,117 of record CAYPVY010000040.1, on the reverse strand, counting down.
TGAAAAGGTTGTTACAACAGATAATAGAGCTATACTTTTTATACTTTTAACCATCTACTTCTCCTTTGAACTATTTTTTATATAAAAACCAATACCAAATGATAATGAATCATCATCACAAACATCGATACATCGTCCACAATTTGTGCACTCTATATCATTAACACTCATACTCTTTTTACCAATCATATGCAATACTTGAACCTCAGGACAAACATCCTTACACTTCATACAAAGTGTGCAAGTATCACTATTGTGTCTAACTCTAAATAATGAATATTTACCAATTATTGAGTAAACTCCTCCAAGTGGGCATATATGACCACACCAACCATTTTTTACAACAAATAAATCAAATAAAAATATAGCAACTATAAGTCCAATTCCACTTCCAATACCAAATACAATATTACGATTTAGTATTGTAATAGGACTTACTACCTCAAATGCCGCTAAACCACTAATTACTGATACAATTAGTGCCAATATAATCATATAGTAACGAATATTTCTACTTATCCATAATTTTCTCTCAATCTTATCTATATATAACTTCCTTCTAAGCCAAGCAGCCAAATCTGTAACTAAATTTACAGGGCAAACCCAACTACAAAATGCTCTACCACCGATTAATCCATAAAAAAGAGAAATTATCAAAGCTCCAATCAATACATTTATACCAATTGTAGCTCCTGCAACAAACATTTGTATTACTGCAAAGGGATCACTTAGAGGAATTTTATTAAATAACAAAGATGTAGATATATCTCCTTGGAGCAATTGCCATCCCCAAACATTTCCAGCAAAATATAAAAACAAAAGCCCAAATTGAACTACTCTTCTAAGTATTAAATACTTAATATTTGAAAATTTCATAATTAATACTCCAAACCTCTATTTAAATAATCAATTGGCTTTTGACTACTTCTTTTATCATGAGTAGTTATATCACTCTCTTTTCTTTTGCCTACTCTTTTTTGATCATCTCTATCCCAACCTCTTACATAGTGATCACCTGGATTTCCAAGAGCAATATCTCTAGGAAGCACAAATATTGCAGCTTTTTGTGTAACACAAGCTTTTTCACAAAGCCCACAACCAGTGCAAATATCAGGATTAACTACTGGCTCTAAAAAAGCATGTTTTCCGGTTCTATCATTTCGATTATAAACTAATTTAATAGCCTCATCCATCAAAGGACAAGCCCTATAACAAGCATCACATTGCAACCCCCAAAATGCTATACAAGAATGAACATCTACTACAGCTACACCCATCTTCATCATCTTAATATCAATCTCTTTTGTTTTAGGATTAATTACTCTACTAATATCTAAAGCATTAGTTGGACAAGCTGCAGCACAAGGAACATCATCACACATATAACAAGGGACTCCATTATCAATAACTTCTCCTCTTTTATAGCCATAAAGCAATCTATCTATCAAAGTAGCTTCTCTTCTTTCGCGTGGTTTAAAAAATGGAGTGCCTATTGTTACATCATCACCAGCTTTTGCCATCTTTAAAGTGCCAGGCTTTTTATTTCCATCTCTATCTCTATTTTGCGGTCTATTTACACAAGCTTCGGCACAAAGCCCACATTTGATACAAGTTTTAATAAACTCATCTTCAGGCAATGCAGTAGGTGGTCTAAGCGTTAGTGGAGAACTCTTTGCTTTGGTTGTATAACCAGCCCAAAGCAGAGTTCCCATAGTAGCTAACCCAACATTATGTGCAATATTTGTAAAGAAACGGCGTCTTGAACTTATATCTTTCTTATCTTTACCACCCACCTTTTACTCCTAATTATGCTTTGTAAATTTTAACTGCACATTTTTTATAGTCAGTTTGCTTACTCATAGGACAAGTCGCATCAAGTGTAACTTTATTTATAAGAACCTTTTCATCAAACCAAGGAACAAATACTAATCCACGAGGAGGTCTGTTTCTTCCCCTAGTTTCAACTCTAGCTTTTACTTTGCCACGGCGAGACTCTACCCATACAAGCTCACCTCTTTTAACACCTCTTTTTTTGGCATCTTCTGGATGCATATAACATAGTGCTTCTGGAACAGCACGGAAAAGCTCTGGAACTCTCATAGTCATTGTTCCACTATGCCAGTGTTCTAGCACCCTACCTGTGCATAACCAAGTATCATAAGTGTTATCTGGCATTTCTGGTGGATCCATATATGGTCTAGCAAAGATTTTTGCTTTATTTGGAATTGGAGTTTTACCACCATTTTTATCTGGTTTTGTTAAGTTACCTTTAAATAGCTTTTTAGCAAGAGGTCCATAAAATGCAAAATCTCCTCCTGGATTTGCTTTGGCTGCATATGGGTCATATTTAACATTAAATCTCCATGATGTCTCTTTACCATTTACAACTGGCCATTTAAGACCTCTAACTTTATGATAAACATCAAATGGAGCCAAATCATGTCCATGCCCTCTACCAAACCATGCATACTCTTCAAATAGATATTTGTGAATAAAGAAACCATATCCTTTCCACTCTTTACCATCACTTCCTATTACTTTTCTATTATCACCTTTACTATCACTATCATCAAAACCTTCTAAAAGTGGGTCATCAAGTGTATATTTTTTTGCTTCATCATTTGCAAATAAAATTTCATACATTGTAGTATCTTCTTTATAGCCCATCTTCTTAGCATCTTCAATAACATTTGGAAGAGGCTTTTTTCTTGGACCACTTGGTTTATACTCACCCCACAAATCTTTAACAGTAAATCTTTTAGACAACTCTACCCACTGCCAAGTATCACTCATAGCCTCACCAACTGGAACAACTTGTTGTTTCCAAAGTTGAGTTCTTCTCTCAGCATTACCATATCCTCCCCACTTTTCATAAATCATTGCACTAGGCAATACCAAATCAGAAACCATTGCACTAATTCCAGGGTATCCATCGCTAGTTACAATAAAATTATCCATCTCTCTTGCTGCTTTAATCCAGTGGTTGGCATTTGCAGAGTCTTGATATGGGTTACACACATTTACCCAAGCAAATTTTACCAAGCCATCTTCTAATCCTCTATGTATTGCCATAATATGCTGTTTCCCAACTGGATTTAGTGTTCCTGCTGGTATTTTCCATTTTTTCTCTGTTTTTGCTCTATGTTTAGGGTTTTTAACCATTAAATCTGCTGGTAATCTGTGTGTAAATGTTCCAACCTCTCTTGCTGTTCCACAAGCACTTGGTTGACCAGTCAAAGAGAATGCACCACTACCAGGTTTTGCTTGTTTATTTAGCATAAAGTGAACATTATAACTTAGTGTATTTACCCAAGTTCCACGAGTGTGTTGGTTCATACCCATAGTCCAAAATGATACAACTTTTCTATCTTTTTCAATATATAAGTCTGCTAACATTTTTAATTTTTTCTTAAAGCTCTCAATGCTCTCATCTGGATCGCCTTTTGCAACTTTTGCAACATAATCAAGGGTATATGGCTCTAAAGACTTTTTATACTCATCAAAACTAATCATCCAGTGAGCAAGAGTTCCACCTCTATTTTTCATTACATCGCCCTCTTTATATCCATAAGGCTCTAGTGCTGGAGCTTCAAGAGGAGATACTTTTTTTGCCATCTCTTTTTTAATTATTTCCATCTCTTTATCAGAGTATTTGCCTTCTTTTAAAGATTTCTCACCCTCTCTTCTCATACCATATCCAATATTTACTGGACCAGCTGCAAATACAATATGTTTTTTTATAAAATCCCAATCTATAATATCTTCTGTTCCACCACCTCTTTTATCTCTTGTAACTATCTCTCTTGCTATATAGTTCCAAATTAGCATATCTGTTTGTGGACGGAAAATAATATTAAAATCACTCAAATCACAGCTTCTATGAGTATATGTTTGTATATTTATAACTTTTACTCTATCAGGGTCGCTTAATTTTCTATCTGTTACACGAGACCACAAAATTGGGTGCATCTCTGCCATATTTGAACCCCAAGCTACGATAGTATCAGTAAGCTCTATATCATCATAGCATCCACTTGGTTCATCAATACCAAATGTTTGATAAAAGCCAACAACAGCAGAAGCCATACAATGTCTTGCATTTGGGTCAATTGCATTTGATCTAAAACCTGCTTTCATCATCTTTAAAGCAGCATAACCTTCCATAATTGTATATTGCCCTGAACCAAATACAGCAACACCTTCTGGTCCAGACTCCTTAAGGGCTTTTTTGATATGTTTTTCCATCTCATCAAATGCTCTTTTCCAAGATACAGGTTTGAATTTACCCTTTTTGTCAAATTCACCTTTTTCATTTACTCTAAGAAGTGGCTTGGTCAAACGGTCTGCACCATACATAATTTTTGCATTAAAATAGCCTTTAATACAATTAAGACCTCTATTAACTGGTGCTGCAGGGTCTCCTTTTACTGCGACTATTTTACCATTTTTGGTTGCAAGCATAATACCACATCCTGTTCCACAAAAACGACAAGGTGCTTTATCCCAACGCCAACCCTCTTCTCCTTTAGCTGCTTTAGCTTTTATCTCATCTGGCACTGTAATACCAACAGCACTAGCAGCAGCTACTGCAGCCGAACTCTTTAAAAAATCTCTTCTACTAATTCCCATATAAACCTCCTCTAAATATAACTAGGGATGATATATTTTATCACTTTTATTTAAGAAAATTATTGATTTAAATCAAAATTGAAGATGAATATAAATATTTTTTATTATCAATATGATAAAAAAGTTATATATATGGCAGTATTTGAAAATTGTAGTGTATAAGAAAATTTTATTCTTATTTTAGTTTTGAAGCCCTAACCTAAATTTAATCCTCCTCAAGCTCCTCTTGTAGCTCTAAAAGTTCTAAATATCTCTCACTTAATTGTTCATACTCTTCTTGAATAGAATTTAACTCATTTGAGACTTCACTTAAACCTCTTTTATTGTAACAATCTGGATTTGCTAAACAATTATTTAACTCATCTATTTTTGCTTCAAGTTCATCTATTTTTGGTGGGAGCAACTCTAAATCTCTTTTATCTTTATAGCTTAGTTTTGTCTTTTTTTTCTCAACTTTTGGCTTTTGTGTTTGCTCTTTTTTGATATTTACCTCAAAATCATCTAAATTCTTAATCTCTTTTTCAATATCTAAATATTCGCTATAGCTTTGATAAGACTCTTCTATCTCTCCATTACCTTTAAAAATAAATAATTTTTGTGCAAGTTTATCTACAAAATATCTATCGTGGCTTACAAAAAGTAAAGCTCCTTGAAAACTAATCAACTTCTCTTCTAAGATATTAATTGTTTGTATATCTAAATCATTTGTTGGTTCATCCAAAATCAAACAATCATAACTTTTGGTAAAAAGTAGAGCTAAAGCCACTCTATTTTTCTCTCCACCACTAAGTTGAAAAATCTTTTTATCCAAATACTCTTTTGGAAATAAAAAGTTTTTCAAATAGCCATAAACATGCATATTTTTACCATCAACAATCACTCTATCTCCACCATCTGGACAAAATGTCTCAATTAAAGTAGCATCATCTTTTAACATCTCTCTATGCTGGTCAAAATATCCAATAGAGAGTTCTCCTTTTTTTATATTTCCACTATCTGGTGCAATTCTACCTAGTAAAATCTTTAATAGAGTAGATTTACCACTTCCATTTGCTCCTACAATTGCAATTTTATCTTTTTGTAATATTCGTGTTGAGAAATCTTTAATTAACTGCTTATCTCCAATAGAATAGCTCAAATTCTCTATCTCAAAAAGCATCTTTCTTTTTGAAGTAATCTTCTCACCTTTCCAGCTCTTTTTTTCTCTCTCTAACTCTATTTTCATTTTCCTAATAAGTGTAGGATTCTTTTTTGCCTCCTCTCTTAGCTCAAATACTCTTCTTTTTCTTCCTTGGTTTCTAGTTTCTCTAGCTCTAACACCCTTTGCCAACCACTCCTCTTCTCTTTTTAAAAGCCTTAATAGATTCTCATAATCTCTTTGCATTGCAAGAAGTCTTTGCTCTTTTTGTTTTAAATAACTCTCATATCCTCCATTATAACTAACAAGTTTATGCTCTTCCACCTCAACAATTCTAGTAGCAATATGGTCAATAAAATATCTATCATGCGATATAAATAGCAAAGTAAACTTCTCTTTAAGCAGTATCTCCTCTAAAAACTCAACCATATAAACATCAAGATGGTTAGTTGGCTCATCCAAAATCAAAAGGTCTGGTTTTTTAAGTATCAAAGATGCTAAAGCAACTCTTCTTTGTTCTCCTCCAGATAGAGTTTCTACTAATCTATTCTCATACTCTTTTAATTTAAACTCTTGAAGGACTCTTTCTATTTTTGAGCTTATATCCCAAGCATTATGGTGATCTAAATATGCACAAACCTCTTCATATTCTCTTAAGGCAACCTTATCATCGGGATTAGTTGCAATCTTATTACTTAACTCTTTATATCTCTCTTGTGCCTCTTTTATCTCTACCAATTCAGCCTCAATAGCCTCTTTTACACAAACTCCACTTTTAAATTTTGGCATTTGGCTAAGCATTGCTATATCTATTGAGCTATCTTTTATAATCTTACCATCATCTGGCTCTTCTATACCCATAATAAGCTTTAATAGAGTAGATTTTCCACAGCCATTTTGCCCAATAATAGCAACTCTTTCACCCTCTTGCAAATGAAAATCTAATCCATCAAAGATTTGTTTTACATCATATCTCTTTTTAATATCATACATATCTATGTATGCCATAAGTTTACCTTTTAAATATTTTGTAACATTTTAACAAAACCTTATAGAGTTTTTGATATATTACCAACAAAAAAGGATAATATATGCTAACTTTTCTAATAGCACTCTTTACAATTTATACTTTAATAAAAATTTATGTTAGTGTAATGCAAATTGGATATATCACAGATGCCAAAAAAGAAGAAGCAACTCTTCTAACACCTGCTAAATATCAAGTAGCAGCAAACTATGCAATAAAAAAAGAGAGAATTACAATTGCAGAGAGTTTTGTAGAATATTTTTTATTTCTATTTTGGGTCTATGGAGGGTTTGCCTGGCTTCAAAAGCTTACAGGCTTTGATGGTTTGAGTGCAAATTTATTATTTATATTTGGATATTTAGCAATAAATTATATTGTAACTTTGCCATTTGATATATATAGAGTATTTTGGCTAGATAAATCTTTTCACTTTAGCCAAACTACACCAAAATTGTATATTATTGATACAATCAAATCAACCCTTCTTACACTAATAGTTGGGGGTATTGTATTTAGTTTATTAATATACATTATAGATAATTACTCAAATTGGTGGATATGGGCATTTGTAATTATATTTATACTTTTAGTTCTAATAAATATGCTATACCCTACTCTCATTGCGCCACTATTTAACAAATTTAAGCCTATTGAAGATGAAGAGCTAAAAGCAAAAATTGAAGAGATTATGCATAATGTTGGCTTAAGCTCTGATGGAATCTATACTATTGATGCTAGTAAAAGAGATAATCGCTTAAATGCCTATTTTGGAGGACTTGGCAAAAGTAAAAGAGTTGTTCTTTTTGATACACTTTTAGAGAAGTTAGATAGAGATGAAATTATAGCAATACTAGGTCATGAACTTGGACACTACAGCCACAAAGATATATACAAAAATATAGCAACTATTGGAGTATTTTTATTTATAGTATTAGCAATAATTGGTAATTTGCCAAATGAACTATTTAACCAAATGGGAGTTGTGGCAACTGCTGGAGTTAAGATTGCAACTATTATGCTTCTAATGCCAATATTTAGCTTTGTCTATATGCCAATAATGGGTCTAATAAGTCGTCATAATGAGTATGAAGCAGATAGATTTGGAGCTAAAATTGGAGGTAAGCAAAATCTAATAAGAGCTTTATTAAAACTTGTTAATGAAAACAAAGCCTTTCCAAAATCTCATCCAATATATATATTCTTCTACTATACACACCCACCAGTAATAGAGAGACTAAAAGCTTTAGGATATGATAGTAGTAAAAAAGAAGATAGTGTAATTTTAGGCTTCTTAGATGCTAATAACTAAAGCCCTGCTTTGGG
>CAYPVY010000039.1:0-10611 GCA_964414305.1 uncultured Nitratifractor sp. | reverse complement strand
GACTTTTATTGCTATCTTTACTGTCACAAGAGATTAAAAAAATTGAAAGCAATATTGTCAATATTATAGTATGAAATTTTAAATTAAGATATCTCATAATAGAACCTTTAGCATATTTTGTAGTTATTATAAGTATTTATGTAAGATATATTTTGATTTTATGTCATTTTGAAAGATTTTTTTAAGATATATACAACTCCAGTATATCTCCAATGTTATATTTATTATAAATATCTTTTGAAACATCTACGATATTTAGAGTGCCATTAATTTCTACAATAAATTGATATTTTTTACTATCATAGATTTTATCAACCAATTTTGGCAATATGAACGACTGTTCTTTTTTGATATCTTTGATATTTTTTACTTTACCTTTATCTATTAGTATGACTCTATTTGACATTTTATATACTTCTGATATATCGTGAGAAACCATTATGGTTGTAAGGTTAAATTCATTATGTAAATTTAAAATCATATTTTGCATTAAGCTTCTTAAATTTGCATCAAGAGCTGATAGTGGCTCATCTAAAAGTAGTAATTTTGGTTTTTTCATTAACGCTCTAGCTAGAGCAACTCTTTGTTTTTGACCACCACTTAAGCTACTAGGATATCTATCTTTTAAATCTTGCATCTGCACTAATTCTAAAAGTCTATTGGCAAACTTTAAATCTCTATCTACATACAATAAATTTTGAATAACACTCATATTCTCAAACAAGCCGAAATCTTGCATCACAAAGCCTATAGAGCGTTTTTGAGGAGGTAGTGAACTTTTGTTCATAAGCCACTTTTGACCATCTACCTCAACTAAGCCTCTTGCCTCTTCTAATCCAGCTATTACTCTTAGTAATGTTGTCTTACCACTACCACTTTTACCTACAATAGCAATTAACTCATTATCTTTTATATCAAATTTTGCTTTGATATTTGGGTGATTTATATCTACTTTTACCACTTTTTACTCTTTTTATTAAATATAAATACCAAAAGCAAAACTACAAAACTAATTATTAACATAATAGCACTATATATGTGTGCACTTTTATAATCCATTATTTCAACCATCTCATATATAGCAACACTGGCTACTTTTGTCTCTCCTGGAATCGAGCCTCCTACCATCAATACTACACCAAACTCTCCTACTGTATGAGCAAATGTTATCACTACTGCTGTTATCAACGATGGCTTGATATTTGGCAAGGCGACTTTAAAAAGAGTCATTACTGTTCCTTTCCCTGCTATAAAGCTTTGTTCAATCATAGACTTACTCAAACTCTCAAAACCACTTTGTAATGGTTGCACCATAAAAGGAAAAGAATATATTATACTAGCTACTACAAGACCACTAAAGCTAAATAAAAGCTCTATATTAAATTTAGCCAAAAACTCTCCAATAGGCGAATTTTTAGAGAAAGCAACAAGTAGATAAAATCCTAAAACTGATGGTGGTAATACCAAAGGCAAAGCGACGATTGTCTCAATAAAAGGCTTAAATTTTGAATTGCTTCTACTAAGCCACCATGATATAGGAATAGCAATAAAAAATAGTGTTATTGTAGTAATCAAAGCTAACTTAAAAGATATTATAAAAGGGATAAAATCTATATTACTCATCTACAATATAACCATATTTTTTAAAAATATTTTTTGCCTCATTTGAAAATATATACTCATAAAACTCTTTAGCTCTATCTTTTAAAAGCAATGCTCCTTGCTCAATTGGAGTATAAAGTGTGCTATCTATACTATTATAATTTATACCTTCTTTATATTTAGACATCTTAGCATCTTTTAGTAGAGATTTTGCCACTATTCCAATATCTGCTGCTTTTAGAGTAAATACTAGTGTTTGCCCAATTGACTCACCATAAATAAACTTTGGTTTTAATTTTGAATATAGTTTTAAATTTTCTAAAAGCTCTTTTGTAGCCTTGCCATATGGAGCACTTCTATCATTTGCTATAGCAATTTTATGAATATTTGAATTTTTAAGAGTGTCGATATTTGGGTTTTTAATCTTAGTGCTAAATATTGCTAAAGCACCCTTTGCATAAATTTTTGGTTTTAATTTAAGATTTAATCTATTTGCTATTTTTTTGGGATACTCCATATTTGCAGATAAAAATAAATCATATGGGGCACCATTTAAGATTTGGGCAGCTAATTTTCCACTACTACCAATAGTAATATTTATTTTATCTCCTAAATGACTCTTTTGATACTCTTTTGATATCTCTTTTACAACACTACTTGCATTTGCTGCCACAGCAATATTTATATCTTTAGCATAAATTGCAACTATTATTAAACAAAATATAAATACACTTCTCATTATTTAACCTTTAAATTCAAAATTTAATTATACTAGATTTTAGATTTATGTAACTTATACAAAGCTATAAAACAAAATTACCATAAAATGGAACTGTTTAAGAAAAATTAAAGCTTTTATACGATAATATGGTATTAAAATTATTAATCAGAGGCAAATAATGCTAACAAATAATAAAATAATAGAATATATTAATAAAGATTTAGAAGAGATTAAAAAATCATATCACAATTCAAAAAATAGTAATTCAAAAGGTTTAATTAGAGAAAAATGGATATATCTTGAGCTTAAAAAAATTGCTTTTGAGTCAAACTCAAGATATTTAATGGAAGCTTACAATATATTAAAGAGTGAGGAGTTGCACAAAGCACAAGATGCACTAGATTATATAAACTCTATTGAAAATAATATTTTTATCCCAAAAACAAAAAAGAAGCTAAAAGTTTTTAAAGCACTCTTAAATGAGCTTTTAATTAAATATATTGATGCATCCAAAGAGTATAAACAAGCACTAAAAGTAGGTTTTGATAAAGATACATTTGAGCTATATCAAGAGTTTATAAAAAGAACAAAAAATATAAGTTATGAAATTGACTCAATTGAAACAAATTCTCAAATTGAATTTACAAAAGATGAGGATAATCCTCTAGAGCTATTAAAGAGTGCAAAATCTCTTGAAGCAGTAGCAAAATATTACTCAAGAAGTCAAAAAAGCCTTGAAGATGCACAAAAATATTTTAAAAAGGCTCTTTTAATTTATGAAAAGATATATAAAATAGATTCTAAATATAATAAAGATTATATTTTAGCTCTAATAAAAGCTGTAGAGACTTACAAGCTAGATAAAAATTATCTTGATATTGCACAAAACCTAATATTTCACTCTACACTAGGTAAAGATAGTGAAATTTATCTATTAAATAAAATAAATACTCTAAAAGGGCTTAGAAATTAACTCTTCTATCCCCTTCAAACCACTCTTTCCAATTATACTTTTTATCATCTTTTACCCAATTAAAATATAAATCCCCACTATTTCGCCATGCATCCAAGACTATTCCATTTTGAATATTTTTGCTACCTTTTTTTGTAACTATTATGACATTATGCTCATTAAATTTATTTGCATTTGCCCTACCCCACTTAAAATCAAAGCTTCTAAAACCTCTACTATTTATCTCTTTACTCAAATCTTCTACAAAATGAAAACAAAGTCCTCTCTTTCGTTGACCACTATTTACTAAAAAGTTATGATATAGCGGAGGAGAGACTAAATCATAATCATTTGCTAATTTTTTAGAATCAATAACAGCTAGTGTTGCTAACTCTTTTGATTCCTGCTTATCTCCACCAATTTTAATTAACATATTAGTTAATCTATTGATTTTAATATTATCTTTTGGAGTATATAAGTTATTATATCTTACTGAGCTACAACTATTTAAAATAAATAGTGCCAAAATAATAAAAACTACTCTCATATTTTTCCTACTTTTTTGTATAATTATAGCTAATTTTATAAAAAGGATAAAAATGAAAATCATAATTTTGGCTTCACTTCTAATAGTTTCAATATTTTCTCAAAACTTTGATTTAGATATAAAAAAAGCAATTGTTAAAATATATACCACTTCAAAAGAGCCAAGCTACAAAAAACCATGGATAAATAGAATATCTCGCTCTAGTGGGAGTGGAGCAGTAATTGATGGAAATTTAATATTAACTAACGCTCATGTTGTAGCAAACCAAACATATATTGAAGTGCAAAGATTTGATATCGCAAAAAGATTTATAGGAAAAGTTGTAGCAGTCTCACATGAGCTAGATTTAGCTTTAATTACTACTGAAGATAAAAGCTTTTTTAAAGGAATAAAACCACTAAAGATTGGAACTTTACCTGAGACTGAACAAAAGATTTTAGTATATGGATATCCAATGGGAGGTAAAACCCAAAGTGTAACATCTGGTGTTGTATCAAGGATTGAGCATCAAAGATATGTCCATAGTGGTGAGAAATTTTTAGCAATTCAAGTAGATGCAGCTATAAACCCGGGAAATAGTGGAGGTCCAGCTATTAGTAATGGCAAAATTGTAGGTGTTGTGATGCAAGGAATTACATTTAGCCAAAATATTGGATATCTTGTGCCAACAATTATGATAAAACACTTCCTTAAAGATATCAAAGATGGAAAGGTTAATGGAGTTCCTCAACTTCATCTATTTATTTCAAAGCTTGAAAATCCTTCTGCAAAGAGATATTATGGATTAGATGGTAATAAAACTGGAATTTTAGTCGATAAGGTAATGCCTCTTGGAAATAGTGCGGGTATTTTAAAAAAGGGTGATATCATATTAAGTATTGATGGAGTTAAAATAGAAGATGATGGAACAGTAGCTTTTAGACCAGGCGAATATACATCTGCAAAGTATTTAACAGACTTACACCAATTTGGAGATACTGTAAAACTAAAAGTATGGAGAAATAAAAAGTTACTTGATTTAAATATTACTATGAATAAACCAAATGATAAAGTTTGGCTTGTAAAACCTTTTGAATATGATAAAGACCCAACATATTTTATATATGGAGGCTATCTATTCTCTCCACTAGTAGAAAATCTAGTAGATAGCGGTAAAGGTAAAGATTGCTCTATTTATGGACTTTTAAATAAATTTGCTACAAAGAAGAAACAAGAACAACCTATACTATTAGGGGTATTTGCTGATAGAAGTAATAGAGGAAATCAAGATTTATACAACTATTTGCCAATTAAAATAAATGGTAAAGATATTGTAAACTTTAAAGAGTTTTATAAAAAGATGCTATCTCAAAAAGATGGTTTTATTGTCTTAGAAGATGCTAATAATATGCAAGTAATAATTGATGTTAAAGAGGCAAAAGCTAGACATAAACATATTTTGCAAATGTATAATGTTGAGTTTGATAGATCTAAAGATTTAAGAGAAGGTAATTTTACTAATGGTATTTGATAATTTAGAGGATATTGCAAAACTAACGCTAAAAGAAAAAATAGAGCTTTTAAATCCAAATAATAGTTTTGAGATTAAAACTACTCTTCATCGCTCTAATATGATGCTAAACCCTCTTAATCTTAAGCATCTAAATAGATTAGACTCTCTTAAAGCTGATGCTGTTACACTAAATTTAGAAGATGCTATAGCTCCATCAAAAAAGCAAGAAGCACTTATAAATATTGCACTCTTTTTAAGTCATATAAAAGAGACTAAAAGTGAAATTATTATTAGAATAAATCCTTTAACTCTTGGTGGAATAGAAGAGATAAAATTTTTAAAAGATTTTAACTTTAATGCAGTAAGATTATCTAAAGTAAAAAATAGATTTGAAATTGAGCAAGTTTTAGATATTTTGCCAGAGCCAAAAGAGGTTCATATCTCCTTAGAGACAAAAGAGGCATTTAGCTCTCTTCACACTTGGGGTAATATCTCTAGATTTACTAGAGCAAATATTGGTATATTAGACCTTTTAGCCTCTTTAAATCTACCTCAAAGCCTACTTAAGATAGGCAACCCTACTATTGCATATATATTATCTAAATTTTTAATCGATTCAAAAACTATAGATATTGAAGCCACTTCATTTATGTTTCAAGATTATGCTAATACTAAACTTTTTAGAGAGTTTTGTTTATGGGAGAGTGAGCTTGGATTTACTTCAAAAGCTTGTATGGGACCAGCCCAAGTTGAAATAGCAAATGAAATATTTAAGCCTTCCAAAGATGAAATAGATAGAGCATTTGAGATAAAAAAATTATTTGAAGCATCATCAAAAAATGGAATAACTGGATTTATGCATGATAAATATGGTTTTATAGATGAACCAATTTATAAAGATGCTCTAAATTTATTATCAAATTTAAAATAGTCTCATAAAAAGATAAATTTTCAAAAAAAATTACAAATTTTTTACATTTTTTATAATATTGAAAAAATTACCGTTTTTCGGTATTATTTTAATATGATTTAAAATTAAATATTATTTAAAATATCCATAAAATGGAAGAAAAATATTAATTTTTGAAATATTTTTAACTAAAACTTCAAAATCTTGCTACAATACCACCATAAAATCAAATTAATTAAAGGATTGAATATGAAAAAATTAATTTACGCAACAGCATTAGTTTCAATTTTTTTCACAGGTTGTAATGTGAATCAAGGAATTGATGATTATAAAACAGAAGAGGTATTCCAAAGCAAATATGATAAAAGATTGCAAGAGAATCCAAACTATAAATTAAATGTAAAAGATTTAAATCTTTGGCAAGATATTAAAGATGATAGTATATTTTGTTACTCAACTGTATCTACTCCAAAAGAGAAGATGCAAAAGTTAGTTGAAGGTATTAGAAGTGAAATACCTCTTGAGTGTAATGGTGGTATTGATACAAATGGAAATTATAGCTGCCTTCTTGAAAAAGAGATATTAGATACAACTGCAAAAGAAAACTCAATAGATGTAGCAAATGGTGGTTCATCTAAAACTTTAGCTCAAAGAGCTAATGAGAATGGTTATAATGGTAAATTTGTAGTAGGTGATTCATTTATACAAAATGATTTATCAGAAAAAGCTATGGTATTAGCTCTTGAGAATAAGATGAAAAAAGACCCAAAATTTTGCTCTTATGTAGTTAGCAAAAAGACAAAAGATTTAGGTGTAGGGTATGAAGAGAAAGATGGCAAAAGATATTGGACTATAGTATTTGGAGATGCGACTGAGTAGTAAGAAGCTTTATCTTAAAGCTTCTTCTATGAATCTTACAATATCCATATTTTGATATTGCTTCAATATGTGCTTTTGTTCCATAACCTTTATGATTTCTAAATCCATACTCAGGATAAATTTTATCATACTCTAACATTAAATTATCTCTATGGACTTTTGCTATAATACTTGCAGCTTTTATTGAATCTATCTTATCATCACCTTTAACTACATACTCAATATCTTTAACCCCAAAAGAGCTATTCCCATCAAATACTACTTTTCTATCCTTAAAATGATTTTTAATACTCTCTAAACCATCTTTAATAACTCTACTTAAACCAATTTCATCAATTTTTTGAGAAGATGCTTCATAAATATAATAGTTTGCACTATTTTTTATCTTAATATATAAATCCTCTCTTTGTTTTGGAGTTAATTTTTTCGAATCTCTTAAACCCTTTATATCTTTTTTTAATACTACTCCTACAATAATTAAAGGTCCAGCTATTGGACCTCTTCCTGCTTCATCAATACCACAATACTCACTATAATCTTTACAATTTAATTCAAAAAGAGTATCACTTTTTTTTATCATTAATTATCCATTTACCCATTGTTATTTGCTAGTTAATTATATTATATTATAATTTTAACTGTAAGAGGCTAAGGAGTTAGCCTCTATTCTCCTTGTTTTGTTTTTAGTAATTAAAGAGTTATACTCCTTATATTATCCTAGCCCTTTTTGGGCTTCCCTGGAATAAAATTTTATCTACTTTTTATTAAAATTAATAACTAACTTAACTTATAGTGAAATATTTTTTTATATAAATCTTTCAAATCTTATATTTTATATCTATATAATAGAAATAAATTTGCAAATAATATCATTTAAATGAATAAAAAGAACAAAATGAAATATTTTGCTTACTTTATTAAACATTTTATGTCATTTTGAAATATATTATTTTTAAACTCCACATATATTATATTATTCTGATATATTTACTTTAGAGGGGATATTATGAACAAAGTAATTACTACTTTAACTTCAGCTATAGTTGCTACCACTATTATGGCAAGTGGGTATGCTAAAAAGTGTAATATAAAATATAAAGATTATATTACAATGTATGCAGATGAAGACAATCATCAAACTCCACAAAACCATCTGCTTGTGATTGATTATAAAAATATGAAACTGCTTGATAAATATGTAGTTCCAGGTGTCTTAAATCACCACGCAGACCCATTAGGCACTCTAGATAAAGCAAATTATGTAATGATGGTTCCAAAAGGTTCAAACTTCACTACAATTAGAAGCTTAAAAGATGGTAGCTTCGTAAAAAAAATTAGACTTCCATTTAGACCAAGATCTGCAGATACATATAATAGCAAATATAATCTTGTATTATTAAATTCTAGAGATAGACCTGCTGCAGTTTTAATAGATACAATAAAATTAAAAATTGTAGGAAAAGCTGGTTTTAATATAAAATGTAGCCAAAATAAACCATATCCACTATCTATTGATGAGGTTTACTCAGATAAAGAGATTTTAGATCCAAACTATAAATGCACTCAATTAGATTTTGGAGGAGACCAAATATCTGGGCATCCTTTGTGGGTTAGTAGTGAAGAGTTTGTTATTGTAGATAGAGCAAATAGAATGCTACACCTATATAAAATAAGAAAAAATGGTGATAAATTTGATACAAAATTGGTTCAAACTATTAATACTATTTCATCTTTGCATCAAGTTATACCAAAAGATAAGACAAATCCTAATAATAAAATCTTTTATGGAATGACTGAAGGAAATGAAGGTATAAATACAGTTGCAGGAGTATATAAATTTAGATTAGTAGGCAATAAACTAAAAAAAGAGGCATTTACACCACTAGTTACTTATCCTGGTGTTGGTATAAATGGTCATAATTTATATATAGACCCTAAACATAGATACCTATTTGCACCAGCTGGAAAAAGAGGTAATGGAGATTATTACCCTAACTACTTTTACTACTTAAATATGATAGATTTTGATAACTATCTTAGTTGGTGGCAATCATATTCAAATATTATTTATCAATATTGGCAACAGGTGGCTACTGACCCATACTATAATATAAACTACTCTAATACAAATGGGGTAGTATTTATTATTGATGCTAATAGTATGCAAATATTAAAAATAATCAATACCGGAAAAGGTGCAGGTCATGTGGCATTTTCTAAACAAAAAGGTATTGCAATTGTTACTAACCACCTAGATAACTATCTAACTGCAATAGATTATAAAAATATGACATTCTTAAAAAATATATATCTACCATTTCCAAGCATAAACATAGCATCTTTAAAACAATCACATATGCAACATGTAAGTGAAGATGGAAAATACTATTATAATTTCTGGAGCGATGGTGGATACTTCTTTAGAGTAGATTTAGATACTTTAGAAGTTGATAAATCAATTGAGGTAGATGGTGTTCCAATTCAAGGAAATTTCTACAAACATATCTCTCAAAACTGTAATATTCCAGCTCCAGCACCAGATGATGGATATGATGACTTCTTCTCAAATAGCTCTAGTGGTGGAAAAGTCAAAACAATTCAAACTGTTGGTAAAACAAAAGCTAAATCTTCTTACATAGAAAGAAATTCTAAAGAGTCATCAAAAGATCATAACGATTATGATAAATAATTTAATTAGCCACTATGGCTAATTAAAAATTTATTTGGAGTAAATATAATAGATGGAGAATAAACAACTCCAATAAGATTAGTTGCAATGCTTAATCTATCACATATTATCATATCAAAATAGCTATTAAAATCTTTTGCAAAATCTATAAAACTTTTAGATGGCTTATCCCTTAAATCTAATATACAAAATGAGTTAGCAAAAGAGGATTTTAAATCTTTTGGAGCATACCAGCTATCTATTTTTAAATTATTTTGGTTAAATACTTCAACATTATCTAAACTATACATAAAATCTATTCCCTTTTCTCTTATAATATTGTATAAATTGCTATAATCTTTATCTTTTCTAATCCATTTGTTTAGATACTCTCTTCTTAATATATTGCTCTTTTTAATTTGACCTATATTGTTTGAAGAACTAACAGACTCTTGATGTATTCTATGATAGTATAAAATCTTTGGAATATATTTAAATTCTCCAAACTCTGCAATTTTTAGTGCCAACTCCCAATCTTGTATTCCACTAAATTTTATAGAACTTCCACCAACTCTTAAATAGCTATCCTTTTTTATAACCTTTAAGTGGGATGCTATCATTCTATCTAAAAGATCATCTTTTAAATTACCACTCATTACAGCTTGATATCTTGCTTCATTTAGTTTATTTTCATCTTTATCAATATTGATTCTATCACTAAAAATATAATCCCAATATTGCTTCTTAATCTCTTCATAAATTACTAATAAAGCATTATTTGATAAATAATCATCACAATCTAAAAAAGCTATATATTCACCTCTTGCCATCTCTACCGCT
>CAYPVY010000038.1:0-10698 GCA_964414305.1 uncultured Nitratifractor sp. | reverse complement strand
TCATAAAATGCATTTTGATTTTTTAATCTAAATTTAATCTCTATACGACGAGATGCCTCTTTATCCTCTTTGCCATCTTTTATGATTCTATCTAAATATGACCTACCACTAGCAGTTAAATAATTTTGAAGATTATATTTTTTTGAAATATCAAGAGTTAATAGATAGTTCATAACAGCCAAAGCTCTATCTTGAGATAATTTTAAATTATATAAAAATCCACCATCACTATCAGTGTGTCCTTCTATTACAATTCTATCAATATTTGGTGCAATATTTTTGTTTTCAAATAGAGCTTTAATATATTTGCTAAAGCTTTTTTTAAGACTTTCTTTTGCACTATCTTTTAATTTTGAGCTACCTTTATCAAAAAGTATAGAAGAGCTTAATTTTAGTGAACCATCTTTTGTAACATTTACACTATCTCCTAAAGAGTTTTTTAACTCTTCAATTACTCTTAGTCTTATTCCTGTAAGATATTTAATCTTCTCTCTCTTTTCTTGAAGCTTAGATAAAAGCTCTTCATAATCGCTTTGTTTTTGATTTAGAGCATCAAGTAGATTTAGCATCTTTTCATTTGTAAGATTTAATTCCTCTTTTGATTTAGTAAGTGAATTTGATAACACCAATACTTTATTTTTATATTTTTTTAGCTCTTCTTCTTGATTTGATATTGTTAGATTTCTATCTTTTAATAGATTTTGAAGAATGACTACTTTATTATTTAATTTATCAATTTTTGTATTTTGGGCTAAAAGTAATTGATTGATTCTCTTTAGCTCATCTGATTTTAATTTGAGTGCATCTTTTGTTAGAATAAGCTCTTTTTTTGTGCTGTTTAATTCGCTTACCCTTTGTTCTAAAAGTGATTTTAATTTATAGATTTCATCTTGTTGAAGCTTAATAGTTTGAAGCTGTTTTTTTATTGTAGAGTTACTCTTTTTTATTTTACTATTTAGAGTTTGCAAGTTTTGCTCTTTTTTAATAAGGTTTTGTTGGGTTTTTATTAGAGCTTCTTTTTTATTTTCTAAATCTTCTCTAAGAGTAATTGACTTTGATACAATAGCACCAATTAAAAGAATAAATACAAATAGTAATCCAGCCATTAAATCAGCATAAGAAATCCAAAAATTACTATCTATATTGCTTTTATTATTTTTAAACATTATTTAATCTTTTAAATTTTTTATAGATACTACAATATCTTCAAGCTCCCTTAAAGAGCTGGATAATTCAGCATCTACCTTTTTTAAGGCACCATCCAATCCTGTATCAAAACTCATTAAAAGTTTATGTAGCTCTTTGGCACTTTTATTAAACTCTGCAATATTTTTCTCTAATGCCTCTCTTGATTCAATACTATCATAACTAGATTTTAGTTCATTTGCAATTCTTTGTAGATTTTTACTTTGCAATACCAAACTCTTTTCAATACCCTCCAATCCACTTTTTGTAGTCTCTATAATTTTTTCATAGCTATTTAGATGCTCTTGATTAACACTTCTTATAAAATCTAAATTAAATGTCTCTTTAAGTGCATTAATTAGCTCATTATCTCTTATTGATTTTTGGTCATATTTAAATTTAAGCAATTCTTGCTTTGACCAAATATATTTTGAATAGATATCTTCTAAAGATACTGTAAGTTTTTCGATTTTTGATAAACCAATTCTTTCAAAAAAAATCCACAAAAGAGACAAAAATATACCAAAAATTGATGCATAAAATGCTGTGCCAACCCCTGATAAGAGTTTTGATATCTCAAAATCCAACTCTTTAGAATTATTAACGGTAAAGTCTGGCATTGATATTGCTATGGCTATGAATGTTCCTAAAATTCCTAGCATAGGAAAGATTGATGAAGCTACCTTAGCAAAATTATCATTTCTAATACCTCTAAAATAGTTTTCTAAAAAATCCCTTACACTTAAAACTGATTTTGTTTTGTTGTTGATTGTCAAAGAAGTATTCTCTAGGCTCTTTTCAAGCTCATTTTTAGTTCTATCAAATTGAGATTTTATCTTGCATTGTGCAATATATGCATTATGAGGTATGAAAAGTAAAAATATAAAAAATATTGCTATCAAAATATAAAAAGTATGTGAATTTATATTTAACATATTCAATATAGAAAAATAATTAGCACCAATAAATATTATAAATATAAAAGGTATCAAAATAATTAAGAAGTATCTACCTATACAATTACTACTGCTATTTGAGTCCATAACTTTATCCTTTTTTGATTTAGGATATTTTATCTAAAAATAGTAACAATATGCAACATTTTTAAAATTTTATGAAGTCATAATCTCATATGGTCTTTTTATCTTCTCAACTAAAGCTGATACACTAACAGCTCTTCCTTCTCTGGCAAACTCTTTTCCAGCCAAAAATACAATAGTAGTTGGTATAGAAAATACACTGAATGCAGCTGCTATATCTGTTTGATTTTTGGCATCTATAAAGATTTGCTCTATCTTTGGGAAGTTTTCTTTAAAAGCAGTTGAAATTTTTGGCTTAAGTGCATCACAAACTGCACAATTATCTCCCCAAAAATATAGCATCACACCATCACAGCTATCTATTTTTTGTTTAATTTCTTCTAGAGTCATAACTTCTCCTTATACAAAACTTGGAGCATCATTTGCAAACAAAATCAAATCTCCACTTTTTGTTGTTTTTGCCAAAAATTCCTCAAAATTACTTTTATCTTTTAAATGAATCAATTTATTGTTATCGACATTTTCTTTAAATATATTATAGTTTAAATCTCCTGTTACTACAATCAAATCAAACACTTCATTAGCTTTTTTTGCTACTTTAATATTTAGTTTATCATCTACTTCTACAAGACCCGGCGTTATTAATACCTTTCTACCACTATAGCTTGAAGCTAGTTCAAAAGATGATAACATTCCATCAATATTGCCATTGAAGCTATCATCTATAATTATTTTTCCACCAGCTTCTATTTTTTGTAACCTATGAGGAGTTGGTTTGATATTTTTTAGAGCATCTTTTATCTCTTCTTTATTCATTCCTAGTTCTTTTGCTACTTTAATAGCAGCTGCTAAGTTTATAGCATTAAAATCACCTAAAATATTTGCACAATAATATTCATCATCCAAACTAAAGCAAACACCATCCAAAGTAGATTTAACATCTTTAATATCATGACCAAACAACTCTATTTTTGGATTTGAGTTTTTTACATTAGCACTTATATGAATCCATCCTTTTTTTAAATTTTTTGAATTGATTATCTCCATTTTGGTATCTCTAATATTATCTAAACTTTTGAAATATTCAATATGTGCAGGACCAATAGTTCCAACTACAACATAATGAGGATTTAAAAATTGAGTTATCTCTAATATATCGCCCTTTTGTCTAGCACCCATCTCAGCAACATAAATCTCAGTATCGCTTGGCAAATCTTCATTTACATCTTTTACTATACCACCTAGTGTATTAACTGACCTTGGCGTTGGATAGACTTTATATTTTTTTGAAAGTATTTGTGCAATATAGTTTTTAATACTTGTTTTTCCATAACTTGCAGTAACTCCTATAATAATTAAATCTTTCATACTCTCTAATTTTTCTTCTGCCATATCTTTATATTTATTAAATAGCATCTTCTCTATTGCAACAGAAGCAATCCAAGCAAATATTAAAGGTATTAACAAAAGCGTTGTTTTAGTTATTACAAAAGTAGTTAAAGCAAAAAATAAAAGAGCAATAAAAAACCTCTTAACTCTACCAGTAAATACCAAAGGTTTATCTAGACTCCTTTTCCATAAATATAAAGCTACAATATACAAAAGAGCAACAATAGCTTGATATCTATTTAATTTTGCAAAACTTAAAGCCTCATATGCCGCAAAAGGTATTAAAAAATATATAATATTCCAAATAGGTTTTGTATGATGAAAAATAACTCTATTTAATCTATAACTATACCACTGAGCAGTTGTTATAAAGTAGTATCCCAAAGATAATACCATAACTAAATATGTAATTAAATTTATAATTAAACTTTTATCCATATTAATCCTTAAAGTTCATTTTCTATAGTTTGTGCAATAAATTTTGAGTGTTTTACAAAGAAGAAGTGGTCTCCATCTAGAGGATATAGCTTTGAGTTAGATATAAGATTATTTATTTTCTCTCCAGTCCATAGTGGCGTAGCGGTATCATCTTTGCCCCAAAATAACAGAGCTTTACCTTGATAATTTTTGAAATTATCTTCAAAATCTTCATTTACTACATATTTAAATGTCTCATACATTCCTTCATTCATCTCTTTTGCATCATTTGCAACAAATATTTTATTTATTTTAGAAAGGCCTAGATTTTTAAAAATTTTTGATAAAGCTATCTTTATTTTTACATTTAGAGGCTTTGGCACCAATATACCAGCCGATGATAACAATACTAAATTATTAGGTTTCATTAAAGTTGCCACTTTCCCTCCAAATGAGTGTCCAGCAACTATATCAACTTCTTGATTTATCTCTTTTAAAAATTTCTTTACAATTTCTGCATAATCACTTGTTTTTAAAAAATACTCATTAGGGCTATTGCCAAAACCTGGCAAATCGATATAAATTTGCTTTAGAATTTTAAAATGAGGAGATAGATTTTTACTCATAATCTCTTTGTTGCTACCCCAACCATGAAGTATTAAAATAGCTCTATCACCTTTACCTTCTATATTATAAGATATTTTAAATTTTTTCTTATCATATTCTATCTCTTTTAATGCCATTATTGAGCCTGTTCTTCATGTGTTACCATAGTAGTAGGTATTCTTAATTTTTGCATTCTATCATAGCCATAAATATCGCTAAAGAAGTGAACCATACCATTTTCTACATAAGCTGTTAGATAAACAATATGAACTGGAATTTTTTGGTCAAGATTTACATATTTTGTTTTCTTAACCTTAAGCATCCCTCCAACCTCTTCAAAATTTTGTCTTGTATAGAAGCTAGATACATGACCTAAAAGTTTTAATGGCTTTTCTAACCTAACGCATCCATGACTAAATGCTCTTTGCTGATATGCAAAAAGCTTTTTATTGTTTGTATCATGCATATAGACTGAATATCTATTTGGAAACATAAACTTCACACGACCAAGAGCATTTCTAGAGCCAGACTGCTCGATTATCTTATATGGTAACTCTTTATTAGCCCATTCAGGTTTTAGATACTCTTTCCAATTGATAGTTTTTGGGTCTATTGTTGGGCTATCTGGTGCATAATCTTTTTTAACTACCATATTGTGTCTTCTTAAATAGCTAGGATCTTTTATAATTCGTGGAATCTCCTCTTTTCTTGCTATATTATCTGGAACATTCCAAGTTGGATTTATAGTAATATATTTCATTATTGAGCTAAATATTGGAGTAGGCCAAGATGGGCGTCCAACTATTACATTAAACTCTAAACTCTTAACTCCATTTTCAAATAATCTAAACTTATATTCTGGAACATTTACCATAATATAAGTCCCATCCCATCCATCTTGCTTTAATAGCTTTACTCTTTCTATATTTAATTTTATTTTATACTTTTGCACTGGCGATATTGCACTTTCATAAGCATTAATTAAAGGATAAAATTGTGGCATAGATGGAACATAAGGCTCTAAAATAGATTTTATACTAGCCCCTTTAGATAATTTAGAAGATATATCAGACTCACTTACATAATCTTCATAAACCTCATATGCAGCATTTGGATTTTTTGCTTTTAGCTCAGATTTAAAGCTATCAATATCAATACAACTATTTGCAAGGTTATTTGTATATTCATATAAAATTTTTGTTAATATCTTATCATCTTTTGTTTGACGATATTGAGATATCATAGGTTGCAAATTACAAATAGAAGAGTATCTATCTTCATTTAATATTTGTAAAAATTCACTCCTTTGAGAACTGCTCCAACCACTCTTTTTTGATACAAATCTACTACTTCCACATCCTACTATAAATATAGAAGTCATTATAGAGCCAATTATCTTAAATCTCAACTTCATAAAATCTCCTTGCAAATTCTTCTTAATTTTATATTAAAAATACTTTAATTATGGTTATTTTTTACTAATTAATATGAAATAGTTTTGCTACATCTTAGAGCTGAAGCAAAAGCAAAATGAAAATTATAACCTCCAAGCATCCCTGTAACATCCAAAACTTCACCAATAAAATATAGATTTTTAATATTTTTTGACTCAAAAGAGTTTATATCAATCTCATTTGTATCAATGCCACCTTTTGTAACCTCTGCTTTTGAATATCCAAATGTCCCAGCAGGTGCAAATATATATTTTTTTAATCCCAAAAGCCTCTCAAACTCATTTTTGGTTAATAGCGTAGCTTTTTTGTCTTCTATATCAAAATGTTCTAAAAATGCTTTTATAACCCTCTTTGGAAGTGGTATGAGGTTTGAAATATTTTTTTTACTATATTTAATACTCTCTAAATCAAAATTTGGTAAAAAATCTATCCATATTTGCCCCTTTTGCCAAAATAAAGAGGCATTAAGGATTACTGGCCCACTTATCCCTTTGTGAGCAAAGAGTAAAGAACCACTAAGCACTCTATCTCCAACACCTACTCTAACATCACAGCTAACACCACTAAGATTTTTAAAAAAACTCTCACTAGATTGCAAAGTAAAACCAACTAAAGCAGGAGATAACCGTTTTATCTCATGATTGAAATATTTAGCAATATCATAACCAATAGATGTAGCTCCAAGCTTTGGAAAGCTAAGCCCTCCACTAGCTACAATCAAATTTTTAGCACCCACCTTGCCACTACTTGTATCTATATAAAATATTTCACCATCTTTATAAGCACCAAAAACTTCACTATTTAAGGCTACTTCAACCCCTTTAATATCTTTTATTAAAATATCTAAAATATCTTTTGAGCTATTTTTGCAAAAAAGTTGAGTTTTATTTTTAGTTATACTCTCAAGTCCCCTACTCTTAAAATAGTTATATATAAATTCAAAAGGATACTCATTTAATAAATCTTTTATAAAGTTTTTATCTGATAAATAGTTATTGCAACTAATTTTCTTATTTGTATAATTGCACCTTCCCCCTCCAGATATCTTAATCTTCTCTCCTAGTTTTGAGTTTTTTTCTATAATTAGAGTTGATTTTTTATCTTTTAGGTTCCCAGCCAACATTAAGCCACTAGCACCACCACCTATAATTATATTTTTATATAACTTCATCTACAATCTTTGAAGCTTTTTGAGTCCAATTTTTACAAGCTCTTCAACACTTCCACTCTCATTATTTAAAGCCTTTTTGATTGCATCCTTTTTAAATCCAAGTGATTCTAAGGCCAAACTAGCCTCAAGCATAGCTGCATTATTATTTTTTGAATCTTCATTTGAATCTACAATAAAATCTGCTAACTCTACTAAAATTCTACTTGCTGCTTTTGGTCCAATACCAGGCACCCTTTTTAACATAGCAACATCTTTTGAACTAACAATTTTTGCAAAAGTCTCTGGTGTAAATGTCGAACAAACCGCCAAAGCAACCTTTGGACCAACTCCATTAATTTTCAAAAGAGTATCAAACATTCTCTTTTCATCTTTATTTACAAAACCATATAAATTATTGCTATCTTCTCTAATAATTTGAGTAGTAAACAATTCAACTTTATTGCCATCTATTGCTGAAGAACTGTTAAGAGATACATATACTTCATATACTAGACCATTTACTTTTATATGCAAAAGAGTTGGCTCTTTATAAACAATTTCACCTTCTATTCCCACAATCATAAAACTGCCTTTTTTTAGTATATTATAGTTATAATTCGCTAAAAAAGATAAGTAATGAGAATAAAATCTATTTTTTCAAATAGTGGTGGAATACTCTTTTCTAGAATTTTTGGCTTTATTAGAGATACGATGATGGCTTCAATACTTGGAGCTAATATTTATAGTGATATCTTTGCTGTAGCATTTAAGCTCCCTAATCTATTTAGAAGAATATTTGCTGAAGGTGCTTTTACTCAAAGTTTTATGCCATCATTTATAGCTGCTAAATATAAAAGTATCTTCTCTATAAAAGTATTGCTCTATCTTTTAGGATTTATTATTTTTTTATCTTTAATAATAAATATATTTTCACAACCAGTTAGCAAACTTTTAGCTCCTGGTTTTGATGCTGATACTATCAAAATTACTGCTAAATATGTAGCCTTGCAATTTTGGTATCTACCTTTGATATTTTTAGTT
Source organism: uncultured Nitratifractor sp. (assembly GCA_964414305.1). Lineage (GTDB taxonomy): Bacteria > Campylobacterota > Campylobacteria > Campylobacterales > Sulfurovaceae > JAADEQ01. The sequence continues at coordinate 2,416 of CAYPVY010000038.1, read as the reverse complement.
ACATTTTTAGGCTCTTTGCTTCAATATAAAGAGCATTTTGCAACAACTGCTTTTGCTACTACACTTTTAAACATTGCACTAATAGTATCTATGCTCTTATATAAAGATGCCTCTAAAGAGGAGATACTTTATGCTATGAGTTGGGGTGTAATTGGTGGAGGGGTATTGCAACTAATTGCTCATATTATAGTGGCAAAAAGATTTGGTTTATTAAAGATTCTAAGATATGGTATCAAAAACATAAATAACAAAAAAGATAAAATAAAAGAGGATTTAAATAGATTTTTCAAAAATTTCTTCCCCGCAATCTGGGGTAATTCTACACTACAAATAATCTCTTTTTTTGATACATGGTTAGCTTCTTTTTTAGTTAGTGGTTCAATTAGTTATTTATATTATGGAAATAGAATTTTTCAACTCCCTCTTGCTCTATTTGCAATAGCATTATCAACGGCAATTTTCCCAACAATATCAAAAAAGATAAAATCAAAAGATATAAAAGGCTCTCTACTAGAATTTAAAAAAGGCTTTTGGATACTTTTGTATCTACTAACAGCTGCAACAGTAGTAGGCATTGTATATGCAAATGAGATAATATGGTTACTTTTTGAAAGAGGTGCATTTACTAGAACAAATACTTATGATGTAGCAAATGTCTTAGTAATGTATATGATAGGTTTAATCCCATTTGGTTTAAATAAACTATTCTCTTTGTGGCTTTATGCAAACCATCAACAAAACAAAGCCGCAAAAATAGCAACAATTACTCTAATTACCTATATTGTATTTGCTATATTACTCATAAAACCTCTTGGTGCTATGGGTTTAGCATTAACGGGCTCAATAATAGGATTTTTAAATCTATTTTTAACCCTAAGATACTTTAGTTTTGATAAATTATTAGAGATTATAGACTTTAAACATATACTAAATTATTCAATAATTCTATCTATATTTACAATTATTATAATTTTTATTCACATATTATGGTTACATATAAATTAGTAATATCTATTTACAAGATTAAATTTTTAGGGTATAATTAAAATTATAAATTATAAATAAAGGATTTACAATGAATACAAGTATAGTAGGAAAAAATATCGAGCTAACTGAGCCTATAAAAAATTATGCTGAGTCTGCATTTGAAGCAATAAAAAAATATAACCTAGATATTATCTCTGCAAATATGGTTCTTTCTGAAAATAAAAAAGGAATATTTGTTGTTGAGTTTGTTATTAATGTAAAAGATAAACATACAGTAGTAATTACACAAAAAGATAAAGATTTATATGCAGCTATAGATTTAGCAGTAGATAGAGCAAAGAAAAACTTAAGAAGATATGCAGATAAAATAAAAGATAATAATAATGGTGGCATTAAAGACTTAGAAGTTCAAGAGCATATACCAGCAGTAGAAGTAGATGATGAAGATATTATTCCTTTAGAGCCAAAACTATATAAGCCTTTAGATTTTGAAGAAGCAAAAGCTATGCTTGAAGAGTCTGATTCTAACTTCTTTGTATTTTATGATATAGATGGTCATATGAGAGTTTTAACAAAATTAGATAATGGAAAATATGGCTTATATTAATCAATATAAATTTACTTTTAGCTTTATTGGGCTTTGCCTAATGAAGCTTTTTAAAATAAACATACATAAAATTTAAAATGCAAGTAGATTATATTTTTGTTTATGGAACACTTAAACAAAATATAAAAAAATCCAAATATAACCTTATCTCAAACTTTACAAAATTTGTTGATTATGGTTATACCTATGGCACACTTTATCAAATAAGTTACTACCCAGCTGCAAAATTAAATACTAATAGCAAAATATATGGAGAAATATATTATATTAAAGACAAAGATAAGCTTTTTGAAATTGTAGATGAATATGAAGAGTGCACCCCAAAATATCCAAATCCTCATGAATATAAAAGAGTAATTACTGATGTATTTACAAACAAAAATTATAAACTTCAAGCTTGGATTTATGAATATAATTTAAATACCAACTACCTAAAACCAATCCTTAGCGGAATTTTTAAATAAAGACAACCCCCTCAATATTCTCTTTATAAACCTTAATAAATTAAACTTTTAAATATAATAGTTTAGTCTCATCTAAAAATAGATTCTTTTTCTATAACTTATTATTCTTATAAGTAAGACTTTTACATTACCTTTAGATAAGCTACAAAAAAGGTTTTAAATATGGGATATATAGATAGGCTTTTCTTTGCCATAATTGAGACGGCAATCTAATTTATCTTAATCGCATAAATGTAGGTATATAAAAATAAGGATTAACTTCACCCTTGATTAAGCATAAAAAGGAGAAGCAAAGAATAAAAGATACCTCGTCATTTAGTTCTCTTGTAATCAAGAGGAAGAATGTAGATTTGAGTAA